>CAZPLV010000005.1:4490-13206 GCA_964587295.1 uncultured bacterium | reverse complement strand
GCCTGCTGGACCTGCCGCTGGACGGTCAGCTGGCGGGGAGCCTGCAGGGCCGGGGCCTGGAGCCAACAGCGGGCAAGGTAAACGGTCAGGCGCAAGTTGCCGGCCAGGCACTCACACTTGAACTTGCTGCCGATCAGGGCTTCCTCACCGTGTCAGGCGCCACGGAACTGCTCGGTGCCGGCTGGCAGCTCAGCGGTGAACTGCTGCCACAACAGGAGCTCACGGCCAGAAGCGAACTCGGCACCCTGCGGCTGGCCGGCGGACTGTTGAGCGGTGAGGGCAGTCTGCAGCTTCCTGAGGGAGTGGAAGTACTCAGCGGGGACTGGTCAGGGCAGCTGCCCTGGCAGCTTGAAGGTCAGCTTGAGGAAGGTGGCGCTCAGCTGACAACCGCTGCCAGTGTTCTGCTGCTCAACTGGAACGACGCCCTGGAATTCAGTGCCGAACTGAGCGAAACAGTGCGTGTGTACGGCCAGGAACTGCAACTGGACGCCGGAGTTGCCCGCACAGGTGAACTGAGCGGCAGCATCAGTCATGACGCCGGTTCCCTCCAGCTGAGCGGCAGCGTGCCGGAAGGACCAGCCGGCTTCAGAGGCGAAGTGCCGGCGGCACTGCTGCATGAACTGCTCCGCGGAGTCATGACGGTGAACGGTGAGTTCGGCTGGACTGAGCAGGCTGAGCTGAGGGCCGATTTCGACTGGCAGCAGCTGACCGGCCAGTTCAACTGGGACCCTGACGCGCAACTGACCGCTGCAGCCACTGCCCCGGGTCTGGAGCTCAGCCTGGACGGCAGTGGGCTCGCTGCCACATTCACTGACTTCGCACCCGGTTCATACCTGAACCTGCCGCTCTCAGACCTGGAGGTGAGCGGTCTTGCTGCCGGAGCACTGCCGGAGCTGACTCTTGAACTGACAGGTGTGACCGATTGGCTGACGGCCCGCGTCACGGGCACACTCAGCCTGCTTGAGCAGGTCAGCGCGGAGCTCGACTTCAGCGCCAGCGCCCAGGACGGCCTCCTGGAAATGGCAGGCAGTCTGAGCGGCGGCCTGGCTGACCCTGCCCTTTCGGCAACCGTCAGGTCTGCACCGCTCGCCTTCGCTGACATCGTGCGGGTACAGGCGCTTGACCTCGGGCTGTCACTCGCGCCCGATGGCAGCCTGAGCCTGACGGGACCTGACGCGCGGCTGCAGCTTGCGGACGGCAGCTGGAGCGGAGCGCTGGAACTCGGCCTGGAGCTGCAAGGGGAACCGCACCAGCTGCTGGTGCGGCCTGATGGGACTGAACTGCTGCCCGGCCTTTCCGGCAGCCTCCTGGGACCTCTGCTGAGCGGCGAGCTGACCCTGCACGACGAACTCGACTTTGACCTTCAGCTCGGCGCCCGCCTGGTTGCACTGCCCTGGCTGCAGCAGGCGCGTCTCTCAGGGCAAGCCCAGCTGGGCGGAAACTGGCGCGCCCGCCTCGACGCAGAAGCAGCTGCACCGCTGCCGGAACTTCAACCGCTCAGCATCGGGGCGGAACTGGAAGGTGACCTCTCCGGTTTCAGCGGCTTCGGCAACGTGCGGGCCGGGGCTGCAGCTGCACGGTGGCTGAGTTTCACGGCAAGCAGCGACTGGTCCAGCACACTCATAAGCACTGATCTGGCCAGCCTGGACCTGCCGGCAGTGCTGGCGGTCCTGGGCGTGGATGCCGACCTGAACACCAACGGGCGGGCCGAGGTGCGTTTGGACAGCGGGCTCGACTGGCTCGTGGATGGCAACATAAGCGGCAGTGCAGCCGGAGTCCCGCTTGCGCTGCAGCTGACAGCCGGTCCGGAGTCACTTTCTGCCACCGGTCTGGCAAACGGTGAGACTATCGAACTTGATATCAGTCTGGCCGGACAGCTGACTGTGCAGGGTCACTGGGCCGGAGCCCAGCTGCAGTTCGGATCCGACCCGGATCAGCCCGGCAGACTGAGTGGCCAGCTGGTCTCACCTGCGGAATCCCTGCTGGGTGAACTGGACCTGCGTCTGGCTGTCAGCGACCAGGCTGGCACCGTTCAGCTCGAATCACTTGCCGGTACCGTCGGCCCTGTCGGACTGCAGCTGAGTGGCGAACTGCTGCCCGTCACGCAACTGACCGGCAGCGCAATGATGAGCCAGCTGGAGGGCGGACTCCCCCTCAGCGTCAGCCGGACTGCCGAAGGACTTGCTGCATCCAGCAGTTACGGCGAGCTTCAGCTGACCGGTAGCTTAACCGGCACCGTTCTGGAACTCGTTCTCAGCGGACGGCTGCCCGGCCAGACAGAGCCGCTTGCACTCGGCTGGAGCACCCATGAAGGCTTCAGCGGTTCCGCCCACATGGCTGGAGCGGTTGATACTGATGCGCTCTCACTCGACTGGCAACTGCACGCGGTCAGCACCGCAGAGGGTCAGCTCGCTCTCAGCGGGTTGCTGCTTGAGTCGCAGCAGCGGCTTGCCGAACTTGAAGCCACGCTCGACAGCCAGCCGCTGCAGCCGGCCGGTCTGAGCGGTCGCATCAGCTCGACCGTTGACCTGAGCCGCTTTGTCCCGCTGCTGGAGCCGCGCAGCCTCAGCCTGAGCAGCAGTGGCCGCCTCAGCGGTTCCCTCACTGATCCCCGCTTTGACGGCAGCCTCCTGCTGATCGGCGCCATAAGCGCCGATGGCCGGATCGGCGTGGGCCCTGACGGCGCGATGCTTTCACTGGCTGGACCGACCCTTGAACTGACAGCCGACAGCGACTGGCAGGACTGGGACGCCCGGCTGGAGCTGGCCGCCGTCCCGCTCGACCGCCTGACGGGACTTTTGCCGGGCGGCAGCCTGAACCTGACCGGAGGCGGCCAGGGCAACTTCACCACAGCCGGCACATCAATCGAAATTTCCAATGCCGTCATGGCAACCGACCAGAGCACGATCAGCGGCAGCGGGGCAATGGCAGCCGGGGAAATCAGTGCCGTGCTGGACGTTCTGCTCTCACTCGATGACCTTGAAGTCGGCGCTGCACTGAGCGGGGGCACCAGCGGACAGCTCGAACTGACCGGACTGCGGCCGGGCATACAAGGTTCCGGGAATGTCAGAGGTGAGCTGGAGCTGTTCAATCTCGGCTTGGCCGGAGCATTCGGGCTCGATGGCACCGTCAATCTGAGCGGCAGCGTGTCCGAGCCGCGCATCTCGGCGGAACTGAGCGGAAACGACGACGTTCTGGAAGTTGACTGGCAACCGGCCGTGCAGCAGTTCCGGCTGGTCAGCCGACTGCACGCGGGGCAACTGAGTACGGATCTGTTCATCCAATCCACCCTGCACAACGGGCTGGATGCCCATGGCACAATCAATCTGCCCGGCGGATTCTTCCTTGTCGGCACCACCGCCGACGGTGAACTTAACCTCAGTGGGCGCGACTCGTGGCGTGACTGGCAGTTGCTGCTTGACCCGCACTCCCTGGAAGTGAACCTGCGCGGCGAGCTCGTGTCCCTTCACCCGGAACTTCAGGGCCAGCTGCGGCTGCAGGCCGCACTACCGGAAGGCAACCTTCAGTTTGCCGGCGGAATTGACAGCCTGCGCATATTCAGTGCCGAAATCGGCGATGTTCCGGTCAGCACCGCAACTGCAGGCCCGGGTCTGAAACTGGCGGGTGAGCGCCTGGCCGGCACCGTCATGCTGGATGGCGGCTGGCAGCTCTCACGACTTGCACTTGACCTGACCCGCGACCTGAACATGGTTGCCTCCGGTTCCGGAAATCTGAGCAGCGGAATCCTGGATGCGTCGCTGGCGGGCCGTCTGCTGGGTCAGACCGTCCTGGGAACGGCAGCGGCAAGCCTGTCCACCGGCGGGGTCACGGTCACCGCACTGTTCGGGCTGCTCAGCGGAAGCGCCAGCCTCGAAGCCAGGCTCGTTAATGGCAACTGGCAGGGCAGCGTTGCGCTCAATCAGCTTCATTACGGTGGGATCAGTCTCGACGGTACTGGTGCAATCAGCGGCGCCTTCGAAGAGCCACGGCTTGACCTTGCCACGGCCACCTCACTCCTCGGTCTGAGCGGAGAAGGCAGTCTTCAGCTCGGTCCGAACCTGTTCAGTCTGCACCAGAGTTTCACGGATCCTGCACTCGGCGGCGAGCTGGTTCTCCGGGGCAGTCTCTATCCCCTGCCGGAGCTGCAACTCACCGGCCCTGATGGCAGCACGTTCCTGCTCGAACAGGCGGACCCGGATGCTGCTGACCCGGTTCCACTGCGCCGGCTCAGCGCCAGTGGCGGCCTGAACCTCCATACGGATTTTGCTGAGCTCAGCCTGCAGGCAGCACCTGACGGTGATTCCGCGGCAGTCTTCCTGGGCGTTTCCCTGCTGCCGGGACTGGCCGTGAACGGCGACATCACCCTCGGCAGCCTCGAAGGGCTTACCGAGCAGCTCACCGCAGGAATTGAACTGGGCGGCCAGCAGGAAACGTTCGGGGACCTGAGGCTCAACCTGCTGTCCGGAGAGCTCACCCTGACGGATTTCGGCCTCGAGCATCCGCTCGCGGTGATTGAAGCGAGCGGCAGAATCAGCCTGAGTGGAAACTCCCGCCTGAGCGGCACCATCACTCCCACTCCCGGACCACTGGCAGATCTGCCTGCTCTCGCCAGGGACGGCACCATCCCGTTTGCCCTGATCCGCGGGTCAGATCTGTTCCGTTTCGTGTCAAGCAGCGATCTGGGCGATCTGGAGGCTTCGTTCAGCACAGCCAGCGGCACGGGTGCCCTGGAGGCCCTGCTGCACTCGGGTGACGGCAATGCCGAAGTGCGGCTCAGCTGGAATCCAGCCAACGGAGTCACCGGCTCAATCACTTCGAGTGGCCTGGTTCTGTTTGAACTGCCGGGAGGTCCGCCCGGCCGGCTCGACTCGGCGTTGCAGCTGGCTGCCGGCAGGGCAACCGGCTACATGGAACTGCATGTGGGTGCCGGGCAGATCACCCTCAACGGCCATTGGAGCCTTGCCGATCTGCTGCCGCCTGCGCTCACGGCGTATCAGGAGAGCGGCGGGCAGCTTGACCTGCGCGTAGGCGCGTTTGAGCTCTCGGCTGTTCCGGCAATTGCGCGTTACGCACCCGCGCTGAGTGGCGGGGTGACAGCCGTCGTGCAGGTTCGTGATGACGTGATTGCCGGCAACCTGCTGGCGGAGGGATTGAGAGCAGCGGGTGCCCCGATTCCGGTGGAGACGTTCATCAGCGGCACTGTCAGCGAGGTGAACGTCGCTGGCACCGTGGCGGGCAGTCCCCTGTCCCTGACGCTCGCGGACGGCTATCTGAACGGACTGCTTGAGATGCGGCGCTTCCCGCTTCACACTCTGGCAGCGGCTGCGGCCGGGCCGCTCGACGTGCTTGCCGAGGTCAGCGGAGTTGCCCGCTTCGGACTGCCACTCGGAAGTGTCGGTGAGAGTGAATTCCGCATTGCAACTGAGCAGATCCGACTGGAGCGCAGTGGCATCGTGACAGACGGCAACGTCAGCATGCAGCTGGCAGGCGGTGAATTCCGGCTGAGTGAAGCCAGCTTCAGCGGCGCAGGATCCTGGGAAGCCAGTGGTGTGCTCAGTGCCGATGAGCTCGACTTCAGCCTGGAGGCAGAGGAAGCTGACTTCGGGCCGATGCTGGGTCTCATTCCGGTGCTGCATGAACTGCAGGTCGCGGCCGAAGGCTCCCTCAGCCTGAACGCCAGTGGAACGCTTGCCGATCCGCAGGTGAACGTGCTCAGCGATGAACTGCGCTTCACGATGGCCGGCATCTCCTACCGGCTTGAGGATCTGCTGTTGAGTCTGCAGCAAACCCGGCTGACCGTCGAAGCAAGCCTGCTCGCCACGGATCCGATCCAGGGAGAGCTCAATCTGAGCGGTTCGAGCGGCATCTCTCTCAGCCCGCTCGCATTCGAGAACGCCCGGTTCGGCTTTGCCGGCAGCCTGGTCCTGCCGTTCGTTGGCCAGGTCGAACAGATCCGCGGCAGTATCCACAGCGCGGACTCCACGGCAGGTGCACCGCTTCTGACGCAGGTCGAGGCCGAGCTGGGCAACCCGATCACAGTCAGCGGCAGTCTGGCTCCCCTGAACCTCGACGTACAGGGCACGGATCTGCTCGTGAATCTGCCCAGCATCCTGCTGACTGAGAGCAGGCTTGATGCTGACCTCAATCTGGCCTACGCGACTGATCTCGAACTGTCCGGCAGCATTGACCTGCATGAGAGCACTCTTACGTTCAACCAGTCGGGTGGCGGTCCGGGACTGGGTGGTGAGGGCATCGCCGGCCGGCTCAGATTCAATGACGTGCGGATTGATGCACCCGCACGGTTGCGTCTCGCTGAGTCATTCGGCAATGCCGAACTTGGTGGCAGCCTGGTTGTGAGCGGCACTCTGGCCGAACCACAGCTCTCGGGCCGGGCGGACTCACTGCGGGGGACGTTCCAGTTCGCGGGCCGTGACTTCCAGCTTCAGGAAGCGGCCGCCCTGTTCGATGCAACACGCGGCCTGTACCCGGAGCTGCGTCTTACGGCCACAACGACGTTTGACCGCAACAGGCTGGTGCCCAGCGGCTCGAACCTGCAGGTGATTGCGCCTGTTGACGGCAGCGCTCAGGTGACGCTCAGCTTCGCAGGCACAATCGAGCCTGATCCATTGACCGGCATCAGCCTCAACCTGGATCCGGTGCTCACGAGCAACGTGATCGTGCAGGAAAACCGGAGTGACGGGCTTCCATCAATCCCACGACCGCTGACTGAGGATGAGCTGCTGTCACTCATCACGCTCGGACGGGCCGAGCTCGGTGGAATCGCAGGCGAAGCCGGACTTGCACCGCTGGTCGCTCAGGGTGCCATCGAGACAGCGGTTGACATGTTGCTTCTTTCGGAACTGCAGCGTGCGCTTGGCGAGGCACTTGGGCTGGACCTGGTCGAGATTCGCAGTTCCGCCCTGACCAACCTGCTGTCCGGCAACGGCGCTGACCAGCAGTTCGGTATCTCCCTGAGATTCGGTGGCTATGTTTCTGATGAGATCTTTGCCACCTACCGTCTCAGCGCCTTCGACGATCCAGAAGGTCTGTACGCCTTCAGCAACGAGGTCGGTATCCGCTACGCGTTAGGTCCTGTCGTGCTGGACCTGGCCGGCAGCCTCAATGTCCCTGACTCACCGGTGCTCGGCGCGGTTGCGCAGCTGAGTCTTGGCGTACTCTATGAAATCAATCCGCGCACGACCCTGGAAGCGGCTTTCGATTTGTCCGGGGACGAGCAGCAGTTCAGGTTTGGTGTTACCTGGCGCTGGTAACATGAAGCCGACTACCGAGCGGAGGGCCCGACACCGATGAAGCAAAGCCACGAAGCGTCCAGCCTGGAAATCCAGCTGGGCGACCTGTCCATTAACGCCACCACGCCCCAGCTTTATGAATCTGCGCTTGAGGGTGAAGGCCTGCTTGCGGAACACGGCGCCCTGGTTGTAGACACCGGTAAGTTCACGGGCCGCTCGCCCCGCGACAAGTTCGTGGTGCGCGATTCCCTGACAGAACAGACCGTCGACTGGGGCGAAATCAACCAGCCGATCGCACCTGATTTTTTTGAGATTCTCAAACAGGACATGCTCGCCTGGGTCCAGGGGCGCAAACTGTACCGGCAGGATCTGCATGTCGGCCAGGATGACCGCTTTCAGCTCCCGGTCCGGGTCTATACCCAGTACGCCTGGCACAGCCTGTTTGCCCGCACGATGTTCGTCCGTAACGGTTCGGTCACCGGTTACGCTGACCGCTGGACCGTGCTGGACCTGCCTGGGTTCAAGGCAGATCCGCAGCGGCATGGGGTACGCACTGACACGGCCATTGTGCTTGACTTCAGCGAACGCCTGATCCTGGTTGCCAACACCGAATACGCAGGCGAAATCAAAAAGGGTATTTTCTCCGCGATGAATTTCGAACTGCCGGCACGCGGCGTAATGCCGATGCACTGCTCGGCAAACGAAGGTCCGGACGGCGACACCGCGCTGTTTTTCGGCCTCAGCGGCACCGGCAAGACCACCCTTTCCGCGGACCCTGCCCGTACGCTCATAGGCGACGACGAGCACGGCTGGTCTGAGGAAGGTGTATTCAATTTCGAGGGTGGTTGCTACGCCAAGGTAATCCGGCTTGACGCCCAGGCCGAGCCCGACATTTTTGCCGTTACCCGGCGCTTCGGCACACTGCTTGAGAACGTGGGCTTTGCTTCCGGCAGCCGGAACGTCAACCTTGATGACGGGAGCAAGACCGAAAACACACGGGCTGCCTATCCAATCGAATTCATTCCGAATGCCAGCAAGAGCGGGCACGGAGGCCACCCCAGAAACGTGGTGTTCCTGACTGCCGACGCCTTCGGTGTATTGCCACCGATAAGCCGGCTGGACAACGCCCAGGCGATGTACCACTTCCTGTCGGGCTACACGGCCAAGGTGGCCGGCACTGAACGCGGAATCACCGAACCCGTTGCCACTTTCAGCGCCTGCTTCGGCTCGCCGTTCATGCCGCGCCGTCCCGTGGAGTATGCGGAGCTGCTGGGCCGCAAACTGGAAGAGCACGGTTCACGCATCTGGCTGGTCAATACCGGCTGGACCGGCGGTCCTTACGGCACCGGCAGCCGGATTCGCCTGCGCTACACCCGGGCAATGATCAATGCCGCACTGCGGGGTGACCTGGACGATGTGACTTACTCCGAGCATCCCGTATTCCGCGTGAATGTCCCGCAGAGCTG
>CAZPLV010000005.1:0-4390 GCA_964587295.1 uncultured bacterium | reverse complement strand
ACGATGTGACTTACTCCGAGCATCCCGTATTCCGCGTGAATGTCCCGCAGAGCTGCCCGGATGTTCCCGTGGAACTGCTCGATCCCGTGCGTACCTGGACGGACGCCTCCGCGTACGAAAAGCAGGCGAAGCGGCTCGCAGACATGTTCACCGCTAATTTTGAGCGCTTCGGTGACACGGTTGGTGAGCACATCCGCGCAGCCGGACCACACGGCTGAACACCGTGTACTGATTTCCGGCCGGCAACCCAGCTGACAGAACAGGGACCCCGATGCGAACACCGGGGTCCCTGTCACACAGCCTGATTGTCCAGAGCTCAGAAAAGCCTCCGGGCAGGAGCTGCCGGCTTACTGCCCGGCCTGAACGACCTGTTCCAGGAGTACCTGCACCGCCACGTTAAGGGCGTTGTCGTGCTCCAGGTCGAGCTGGGCCTCGCCCTGCACTTCACTGGGCGGGCGCGATTCGGAGAGCGTGTAGAGCACGAACTCGCCGTCCTCATCGGCGGTGGCACTGCCAAGGACCTCCCCATCAACCATGATCTCAAGCAGTTGCCCGGGCCTTGCACCGCGGCCTTCGGCGGCAATCACCTGCGGAAAACGGTCATCGAACGCCTCGACATCAGGCGTGATGCCGTACGTGCTTATGCTGGTGCGGTTCGGAGTGAGCCACTCGAAGCTCATGTAGATGAGCTGTCCCCCGTTGCTGAGGGGCAGAACGTTCTGGGCAACGCCCTTGCCGAACGTCTGCTCACCAACGACCAGAGCGCGCCCGTTCTCCTGCAGTGCCCCGGCCACGATCTCGCTGGCGGAAGCGGAATTGCCGTTGACCAGGACGACCATGGGCAGGTCGAAACTGCGCTGATCGGCTGAAGCGATCCGCTGCGTGACGCCGCGGGAACGCTGGAACACGATGTCACCGGAACTGAGGAACGCATCCGCGACCATGATTCCCTGGTCGAGGAAGCCTCCGGAGTTATCGCGGAGGTCAAGCACCAGTGAACTGGCCCCTTCCGCAATCAGTTCGTCGATTGCCTCAACCATCTGCTCGGTCACGAGGCGGTTCGCGAAAGTCGTCAGGGCCACGTAGCCGATGTTGTCAGCCAGCATGGTCGATTCGACGCTCACGATCTGGATGGTGCCCCGGGTAATGGCAAACTCCACAGGTTCTTCCTGGCCGGGCCGGCGCATGACAATCTCAACAACCGTCCCGCCCGGGCCGCGGACCAGGTCCGCAACCTCGGAGGGGGTCATCGAGCTCACGTCGACGCCATCGACCTCCATGAACATGTCGCCGCGCTGGACACCGGCGAGCGAAGCGGGGCCACCGCTGTAAACCTGCAGCACCTCAACACCCTGACTGGTAACCCGGTCACGCGACGTGAGTACTGCTCCGATACCCTCAAACGAGCCGCTCTGGTCCTGCATGTCCCGGGCGGCTGCCTGTGGGGTCTTGTAGTAAGTGTACGGGTCCTCCAGGGCTTCGAGCATGCCCTGAATCGCCCCCTCAATGAGGACATCATCCTCAACATCTTCCAGATAACCCGACTTCAGGGCGCCGAACGACTGGATCAGAGCCCGGGCTGCCGGTGTATCAAGAAACTCATTAGTGAAGTCACGCGAGAACTGGGCGTTCACGAACATGACGGATGCAGCCAGTGTCAGTACCACTGCAATAAACCATCTGCGCTTCATCTGTCCTCCCAAGGAGCCGGTTGCACGCCGCAGTATAAGCGCATTGTCCGCGCTCTGGCGTAAGCCCACCGCTGCTATACTCCGGCCATGCGAATTGTATTCGCCGCCAGCGAAGTGTATCCCTTCAGCAAGACTGGCGGCCTCGGCGACGTGGCCGGCGCACTGCCGGGTGCCCTGCAGCAGCTGGGCCATGAAGTGCTCGTAATCAGCCCCTGGTACGCGGAACTGAACGCCCGGCCATATTGGATCGGAGATATTCAGGTTCCGTTTGACGGACAGTTCGAGACCACAGGAATCGGCACCCTGGAGCGGGACGGCGTGCGCTACGCCTTCATCGGCAACCCGCTTTTCAGCCGGGAACAGCTCTACGGTTACGGGGATGACACACGGAGGTTCGCCCTGTTCACACGCGCCATCGCGCCGGCTGCGGAGCGGCTCGCCTTCAGACCTGACCTGTTCCACGCCAATGACTGGCACACCGCCTATCTGCCGCTTGTGCTGCAGCATGGCCGGCACCTGCCGGACGGCTACAGCGGTTTGCCCAGCCTCCTCACCATTCATAATGTCCAGTTCCAGGGTGAGTCCGGGCTGGAGGAAGCCACGTGGTGGCTGCGTCTGCCGCACGGTGTCCGCAACAGCTGGATGAACCGACTCGGCCGTGGCAACGCCATGCAGGCGGGCCTGGGCTCGGCAACCCACATCAATACGGTAAGTCCGACCTATGCCCGTGAGGTCATGGAACCCGACTACGGACACGGCCTTGAGGACAGCTTCCGGACCGTGCGCGAGGCCGGCCGTTTCAGCGGTGTACTCAACGGACTGGATACAACGGTCTGGAATCCTGCCACTGACATGGACCTGCCGCAAGCGTACGCCGAGGCAACCATGCAGCAGGGCAAGGCTGCCGCGAAAACAGAGCTGGTTCGCCGCTTCTCCCTGGACCCTGACCGGCCCCTGATGGCGGCGGTCTCACGCCTGTCCGACCAGAAAGGCATCGATGTGCTGGCCGCTGCCGCCAACGACCTGACCGGACAGGGCTGGACGCTGTTCGTACTCGGCAGCGGCGACAGGGAACTTGAGGATTCACTGCAGGAACTCGCCGGCGGCAACCCTCACGTTGCCTTCCATTCCGGATTCAGCGAGGCACTGGCGCACCTCACTTATGCCGCTGCCGACGTCCTTGCCATCCCGAGTCGCTTTGAGCCGTGCGGACTCAACCAGATGATCGCCATGCGCTACGGCACTTTGCCCCTGGCCCGCTCAACCGGTGGACTGGCCGACACAATCCAGCATCTGCGCACAGGCTTCCTGTTTGACCATGCTGCTGACTGGAGTCTTCTTGGTGGGGCGGAACAGGCCATGGGTCTTTACGGTACGGAACGATTCAGCGCAATGCAGCACGAGGCCATGCGGCAAGACTTCTCCTGGACCGATGCTGCCCGACGCTACGCCCAGCTGTACTCGGTTATCCTTGACAGGTGACGATGAGTGAGACAACCGTGGACCGCAGCGCCGGAGCAGCGCAGCTCAGCTGGCGCGAACTCCTGGACAACGGGGAGCTTGAGCCGGCCCTCAGCAACTACCTGAGGTTCGGGCCGGAAGAACAGGGTGTACAGCTGGTCCTGGAGGATCTGCACGACGTGGTCCGGCACGTGAAGGCCAAGGCCTACAACCGCGCTGAACGCACGCTCGGCAGAATCAGCGAACGCCCCGCCTGGTTCGACTGGCAACTGTTCGATGACAGCTTCAACGCACTGCGCGACGCAGTTGCAGCACTGGATGAACGCGAGACCGACAAGGTTCAGGAGCACCTCCAGCGGGCGCGGCACCCGCTCTTCGCAGCTGAGATTGCCAATGTGCGCGGCACCTCGCTGATCTTCGCCGGCGATCTGGATGCGGCCCGTGCGGAGTTCGACCGCTGCCTGGCGGTTGACCCGAAGCATTACCGCGCCGTGACCAACCTGGGCAATGCCGCGCTTGAGGCCGGTGAACTGGATTCCGCCATTGAGTATTACCAGAAAGCAATCGCACTTAACGCGGACTTTCCGAATGCCCATCACAACCTCGGAGTGGCCTGGCGCAAGAAGGGCAAAATCGCCAGGAGCATCTCCGCACTCAAGGCAGGCCAGAAGGCGCAGCAGCGCTTTGAGCAGGCCGAAGCGCGCGAGCAGCTCGGCAAGATGACCCGCAATGTGACGGGCGGCTCAGGTTCCAAGTACCTGAAGTGGGCCCTCTATGCCCTGGTCGCGGCTGGGGTCTACTGGTTCCTCAGTTCACGCGGCACCATCTGAAGCCAGCAGAAACCAGTCAATTGTCAGGTCAGTTGGGGTGCCAGGGTTCGCTGGGCACCAGCCAGTTGTGCAGCCAGGCTGTGATCGGCAGGGTACTCATGCTGTCAGTATTCGTCTGAGCAGCCAGGAGCGGCTGCAGGGTGACGTTGCGCCCGAACCTGAGCAGCGGTGAGGCATCAGCCGCAGTCTGGATCGCCGGTGGAAGGTTCCGCGGGGGATAACTGATTGTGTTGTCTGCGCTGACGTGCACTGGCAGGCTCGTCAGCGCAGCCACCAGCAGCGCCGCTCCGAACAGGACTCCTGCCACAGCGCCTGCCACCGTGCCAGGCAACGGATTGGCCGGGGTACGCAGGAGACGTGCGGTAAGAATCGCGAGAATCAGGCCGGTTGCAACGGCTGCGAGCAGAG
>CAZPLV010000004.1:0-30710 GCA_964587295.1 uncultured bacterium | reverse complement strand
GACGATGCACGCCAGCTCGGCCTGAAGACCGGACTGCGCAGCGCCGCTGTTTACGGTGGCGTGGGCATGCAGCCCCAGGAACGTGCCCTCCGCGGCCGCGCCGAAATCATCGTTGCCTGCCCGGGCAGGCTGCTCGATCACATGGAACGCGGCAACGCGGACCTGTCCGGCGTCGAAGTACTGGTGTTGGACGAGGCGGACCACATGTTCGACATGGGCTTCCTGCCGCAGATCCGCCGCATTGTGAAGGCCGTTCCGCGTGATTCGCAGAAACTGCTGTTCTCGGCCACCATGCCGCAGGAAATCCGCCACCTTGCGATGGAAGTGCTCAATGATCCGGTCACCGTGGAAGTTTCACGTACCCGTCCGGTTGACACGGTCACCCACGCGCTCTATCCGGTGCAGCGCAAGCGCAAGACGGACCTGCTCAAGCAGCTGCTCAAGGAGCACGATCCCCGTTCAGCGCTCATTTTCACCCGCACCAAGCACGGTGCGAAGCGGCTGGCTGAACAGCTGGACCGCGACAACCACTTCGTCACCTCGCTGCAGGGCAACCTGTCACAGCGCCGCCGCCAGGAAGCCCTCGACGGCTTCAAGGAAGGCCGCTACCACATCATGGTTGCCACCGACATCGCCGCGCGCGGCATCGACATCTCGCGGGTGACGCACGTATACAACTACGACATCCCCTCGACCGCGGAAGCCTACACGCACCGCATTGGCCGTACCGGCCGCGCCCAGCGCACCGGTGAGGCGTTCACGTTCATCACGAGCGATGACGCACGGCAGATCAAGATGATCGAGCGGGAAGTCGGACAGATTGAGCGTGTCAAGGTCGGCGATTTCGAGTTCGACTCTGACATCCAGCCGGTGCAGGAGCGCCAGCGTGGCCGTCGCCCGGCACACGGCCAGGGCCGTACACAGGGCACCGCAGGTGGCCAGCGTGGCAACCGTGCGGAATCGTCCGGTGGCAGCAGCAACCGGCGTCCGCGCAGCGGTGGTCAGCGCTCTGGTGGCCAGCGTGGCAACCGTTCGCAGGGCCGCAGCTCCGGGCCTTCACGCGACTGACCCTCAGGACCAGCAGGTAAGCGGGCCGGCCTCCAGAAACTGGAGGCCGGCCCTTTTGTTTTCAGTCTGCAGGAGCTCAGACCCAGGGAATGAGACTGCGGCCCCAGGGTATGGCGGCGAGAATCGCCACGAGCGAGAGACCGTAGAAAATCGCGCCGCGCATGAAGCGCGACCGGTCAGCCAGACCTGCCTTGCGGGCCTGCGAGCTGCCGATGTGGGCCAGGATTACGGCAACGATCATCAGCAGCGGATGCTCCACCACGATCTGGCGCAGCGCCGAATTGCTCATGACGTCGCCCATGCTGCCCATGTTGCGCAGAACCGGCCCGACCGTGTCACCGAACCACAGCAGAAGCAGACCGAGCACCAGTTGCACGTCGAGCAGGATGGTGTAAATCAGCCCCGCACGGCGGTCACCGGGGCCAAAACGCCTGCCGGACAGGCCGGAAATCATCGCGACAAGGGCGAGCACACCACCCAGGAGCACCAGCCAGCGCAGCAGATTGTGCAGTCCGGTCAGGAAATCAGCGAAAGTCATATTTGGATAAATCCTCCCTCAGGCTGCCTGCGGTACCCGGTACAGCCGGTCCGCCAGCTCGAACAGCATATTCTTTGTGAACTTCCTCTTGCCCTCGGCCAGGCCGTCCCCGTCCTGGGCCAGGCTCAGGAAACGGTACACGTGCGAGTCGAACGGATGCAGCTGTACTTCCTTGAAAACCGCATGCCGCGGACTGGCACTGACGAGCAGAACCGGGGAATCATCCGGGTCTGACAGGCTGGCCGACATGATAGTGGTTGGCATCTGGTATGGCCGGGCCATGCGGTAGATGTACTCCGTGAAATCAGCCTGCTTCACGAACTTTGCATGGTCAGTGGCTGCCGCGTACTCCCGCATCCACTCGAGCAGCTCGGCCCACGCTGCATAGAACTTCAGGTCTGCCTCTTTCATGTCCGTATTGTACAGCCTGCACGGCCCAGGCTCAGGCGGACAGGCGGGAATGATGGCCGCGGGTATGATGAAGCGGTTGTGCCTGAAGATCACCCACTCTTAACCGGACTTAATGAACAGCAGCGTGCAGCGGTGCTGCACTTCGAAGGACCAGCGCTGGTCATTGCGGGAGCCGGCTCCGGCAAGACCCGCACTGTCGTGCAGCGCGTGGCCTACCTGATTGAGGAACGCGGCGTACTGCCCCAGCAGATAATGGCGGTCACGTTCACGAACAAGGCCGCCGGCGAGTTGCGTGAACGGGTACAGCAGCTGACCGGAGCCAACGCCCGCGATGTCTGGGTCAGCACCTTCCATGGTGCCTGCCTGCGCATCCTCAGGTCGTATGGCGAATTCATCGGACTGGAGAGCGGCTTCGCCATCTTTGATGATGCTGACCAGCTCGACCTGCTGAAAGACATCCTGGAAACCGTACAGGGCCTCGAGGATGTGAACCCGCGGCTGCTCCGCTCCCTGGTCGACCGGGCCAAGAGCAACCTGTGGACGCCGGACGTCATCAGCAAGGTGGCGGACCGCATGTTCAGCGGCTACAGCTCAAGCAGCCTTTCGGCTGAACTGTTCTCCGAGATTTACCAGCGCTACGAGGCGCGTCTGCGCAGCCTCAACGGTGTGGACTTCAATGACATCCTGGGACGTACCGTCGAACTGTTTGACGCGCAGCCCGAGATTCTGGAACGCGTGCAGCAGCGCACGGTTTTCCTTCATGTCGACGAGTACCAGGACACCAACCACGCCCAGTACCGCCTGACGAACCAGCTGGCAGCCCGGGATCACAACCTGATGGTGGTCGGTGACCCCGACCAGTCGGTCTACTCGTTCCGTGGCGCGGACATCAGCAACATCCTGGACTTCCAGAAGGACTTCAGGAATGCCGACGTCTACCGCCTGGAGCTGAACTATCGCTCGACCGGCAGCGTCATTGACGTTGCCAATGCCCTGATCCGCGAAAACGTGTCCCGTCTCGACAAAGACCTGAAAGCGGTCAAGGGCGACGGCGAGAAAGTGCGGCTCTACCGCGCTGTGGACCACCGCAACGAGGCTGATTTCGTGACCCGCCAGGTTGAGCGGCTTCGCGCCACCGGGGACCTGAGCCTCAATGACTTCGCTGTGCTGTACCGCACCAACTCTCAGTCCCGCACGGTTGAGGAAGCCATGCGCCGCGCCGGCATCCCCGCCAATATCGTCGGCGGCGTCGGCTTCTATGACCGCCTGGAAGTCAAGGACGTGCTCGCCTACGCGCGCGCCATCATGAATCCCGCTGACGACCTGGCCTGGCGCCGGGTTCTGAACCGTCCGCGGCGGGGCATCGGCAAAACCAGCGAGGACCGTCTGTCCAGCTGGGCCACCAGAATGGGCGTGCGCTTTTCCGATGCGGTCCGTCAGGCAGAGGAAGTGCTGCGCGGCACGCCAGCCGTCAGGAAGGTTGCCGAGTTCACGGAGATCATGGATGACCTGGCTGCCGCCGCGGACAATCTGGGCGCCAGCCAGTTTCTGAAACTGATTCTGGATTCCAGCGGCTACCGTCAGGCGCTCAAGCAGGAAGGCAGTTTCGAGGCCGAAGCGCGGCTGGAGAACCTGGAAGAGCTGGTCAACGCCGTCATCGAATGGGAAGAAGAGGATGGCGGCGGCTCAATGGCTGACTTCCTTGATGAAGCCGCACTGCTCGGCAGCGTGGATGACCGTGCGGTCAAGGCTGTCAACGGCGAGGTCGCGGAGGAAGCCGTGACCCTGATGACCCTTCATAATGCCAAAGGACTGGAGTTCCCCGTCGTTTTCCTGCTCGGACTCGAGGAGGGCCTCATTCCGCACCGCTCCTCCGTGGCTTCCATGCAGGAGGTGGAGGAAGAGCGCCGGCTGCTGTACGTGGGCATAACCCGCGCACAACAGGAGCTGTACCTGCACTACTGCGAATCGCGCATGATATTCGGTCGGACTGAAACGGTCCGGCCCAGCCGTTTCCTGCAGGACATACCCCGCAGCAGTCTGGTTGAGGTCGACGTCTTTGGGCAGGAACTCGGCGGTGGGGTCTCCCCTTCCAGACTGCACCGGCCCGGCACCTGGCAGGGAGCGCGGGTTCAGCAGGCGGCCACCCCTGAACAGCCGGCTGTCAAATCCGTGAACTTCCGGGGCGGCGAACGCGTCAAACATCCGCGCTTCGGCCTTGGCACCGTGGTCGGTGTGGCGGGTGAAGGCACCAAGGTGGAGCTGACGGTGGTGTTCGATGAGGCCGGTGCACGCCGTCTGAGCGCACGGTACGCCAACCTCGCACCAGCCTGAAATGCCCATTAAGGCCTCACTTTCAGAGTGTTATAGTGCGCTGACCGGACGCAATAAAACAGTGTCCACGACTTATTGGAGGACCGTCCAGTGAATGCCAAATCCATAGTGGTGACCTCAGGCAAGGGTGGAGTCGGCAAGACGACCACCACCGCCAATGTTGGCGCTGCACTGGCCAGCCTCGGTGAACGCGTCTGCGTCATCGACACCGACGTGGGCCTGCGCAACCTTGACGTGGTCATGGGCCTTGAGGGCCGGGTGGTTTACGACATCATCGACGTTTTCGAAGGCCGCTGCAAACTGAAGCAGGCCCTGATCCGCGACAAGCGGGTCGACAACCTGCACCTGCTGGCCGCTTCCCAGACGCGCGACAAGGGCGCTCTGTCAATTGAGCGCATGCAGGAAATCGTCCGTCAGCTCATTGAGGAAGAGGGCTTTGACCGGGTACTGATTGATTCACCCGCCGGGATAGAAATGGGCTTCCAGACAGCCGCCGCCGCCGCTGATGGCGCGCTGGTTGTGGTTAACCCCGAAGTGTCCAGCGTCCGGGATGCCGACCGGATCATCGGCCTGCTTGAATCCAGCTCGATTGAGGAAGTGCGCCTCATCGTCAACCGGCTGCGTCCCGAAATGGTCAAGCGTGGCGACATGCTTGAAGTCAACGACGTACTGGAGATCCTGGGCGTGAAACTGATAGGCATCGTGCCCGAGGACGAACAGATTCTGGTTTCCACCAACCTCGGCAGTCCGGCCAGCCTTGACACCAGCAACAAGAGTGCCGCCGGCTCGGCCTTCCGCAACATTGCCCGCCGACTGCGCGGTGAGGAAATTGCCTTTCTCCCCAGTGAACCGCAGGGTGGCTTCATGGCAGGCATCCGGCGTCTGTTCGGAGGCAAGTGATGTTCCGCTTTTTCGGTCGCAGGCGCAGCAAGGACAACGTCAAGGAGCGCCTGAAGCTGGTGCTTTCCTACGACCGCGCCAAGCTCACGCCTGGCAAGATGGAGGAGCTCAAAACCGAACTCCTGGGCGTGATCGGCAAGTACTTTCCCAGCTCCGAGCAGGAGTACGACGTGCGCTTTGAACAGCATGGCGAACGGATGGTCCTGATGGCCAACCTGCCGATGGCCGGCAGTCTGCCTGACGGCGAGGCAGCAGAGGATGGCGCTGCAGCCCGGAAGCCCGCTCAGGCTGCTTCGGCTGCCCCGGCCACCAAATCGGGGGGCGGCAAGAGCTCGTCATCCGGCAAGAAGAAGTCCAAACGCAAGAACTGAGCCTCTTCTTTATCAGCGGTGCCCGGCGAGTGTGTCAGTAGTGTGCAATGACACGCTGCGCCGGCACCACTGCATGCTATCTTGCAGCTGATGCCGCAGTATTCAGTCCTTGTTGCAGAACCGGATGCTTCGCAGCGCCAGATCATTGAAATGCTGCTGCTTGTGCATGGCTGTGAGGTGACGTCCACGCTGAACGCACGTGAAGCACTGGCGCACCTGCGGGACAACACCCCGGACCTGCTCATTGTCTCAACCACATTGCCTCAACTAAGTGGCTTTGACGTGAGCCGTAAGGCCCGCGGTGTGAGGCGGTTACGCCATGTTCCCGTCATCCTGACCGCTCCTGAGGGCACCAATCTGGAGCAAGCCCGCAGCGAGGCCGAACTGGCCGGTGCGGATCTGCTGCTGCTTAAGCCATTGGGCGACAAAAACCTTGGCGACCGTGCCGTGGCACTCATCCGCCAGGCAGCCCAGGACAAGGAAGACGGCAAACCCCGCAGCCGACCCAGGCCGTCCTCAGGTTCCGGCAAGCCGTCCTCATCTGCCAGCAAGGCAGCCACTTCCGATGACCGCGTGCGCATCACCAGCGTGCTTGAACCGGTGAGTTCCGAGTCGCAGAGCGAAAGCGACAGTGAAGAAGTGCGCCAGCTGCGCCGGGTTGTTGCCGATCTTACGCGCGAGAATGAGTCATTGCGGCTGCAGCTGACCGGCACGGGGCGGGCGACATCGGCAGGCTCGCAGACCATCAATGACCTTCGGGAGCGCCTCACAAGGGCGAATGAACTCCTGGAGGAGTACCGCAAGCGTTACCCTGACGCTGAAGACGGCAAATCAGCTGGCCTGGGGCAGCTGTTCCGACGTAAACAGTAACTCAACTCCCGGATTTATTGGTTCGGATTCAGTCAGTCTGCCCTGACAACAGCGGAGACGTCCGGTGCATTCCGGTTGCTGACGGCGACCG
This sequence comes from uncultured bacterium, assembly GCA_964587295.1. Taxonomy (GTDB): domain Bacteria; phylum Deinococcota; class Deinococci; order Deinococcales; family Trueperaceae; genus CALDPK01. Next base: position 24,127 of record CAZPLV010000004.1, on the reverse strand, counting down.
GATCCTCACAGCGGCACTGCTCCATGTGCTCCTGCGCCCAGCTGTCTATTGCGCCAATCACGTGCTCAAGCGCGCGGCCGGCATCAGTCAGTTCGTAGGTACAGCGGGGTGGCATGCGGGACTGCACGTTCTTGTGCACCAGCTGCAGGCTCTCAAGCATCACCAGACGCTGCGTGAGCGTGGTGGGGTTGCAACCACCGATTTCCCGGCCAAGTTCGTTGAAGCCGCGGGGTCCGTCAAGAAGTGCACGAACGATGTGCAAAACCCACTTCTCCTGTAGGAACTGAATCGCGTCGTAAGCGGGGCAGCTCTCTGCTAGCTCGTTCATTGAGTTCTCACCTTAGCATGTCTCGCTGGCGGCCGGGCAGTTCACAGACAACATGCGGACCGCAGGAATGGGACATAGGACTTAGCGGCCGCGGCCGCACTGGTGCTATTCTGAATATGCAGAACCGGCCCGAATGAGGCATCGAGAGGAGTCACGGTTCATGGACATTTATGAAGTAGTCGGTCGCAACCTTGAAGTTACAGAGGCAATGCGCAGCTACGCTGAGGAAAAGCTCGCCAGGCTGCCCCGTTTCAACGACCAGGTGCTGGACGCCAAGATCACCATGTCTTACTACCAGGGCCGCGCTGATCCCGCGACCGTTGAGGTTCAGATCAACGTTCCGGGCGGACTGGTCCGGGCGGAAGAGAGTGGTGCAGATACGTACGCCGCTGTCGATCAGGTTGTTGACAAGCTGCAGCGGCAGCTCAAGCGCTACAAGGGCCGTCAGCTGGCCCGCCGCAACGAACCACTGCCCGAGCCGATTGAGGATGAACCGGAAGAGTTCGAGCCGAGCATTGCCCGTGTCAAGAGGCACGTGCTGCGGCCCATGACCGCTGAGGACGCTGCCATCCAGATGGACGCGCTCGGACACGATTTCTTCATGTTCCGCAATGCGGACACGGACGAGATCAACGTGATTTACCTGCGCCATGACGGCGATTACGGGCTGCTTGAGCCTGCCAACTGATTGCTGAGAAGCATCACCTGCGCGTAACGGTTTCCAGCGCGGTCCTGAGCTTGACGATAGAGTCAGCCGGGACCGCGCCTCTTATGTTGGCCCCGTCATAGATGACGCTACGCGCCCCGACGACCGTTCCCGGTGCCAGTACCGCATTGCAACCGACGGAAACACCGTCACCCAGCAGCGCGCCGGCCTTGCGCAGCACCATGCCCTGACCCTCAGCGACCTTCACTCCCTCACCAAACGCATGGAAGTTCGCGATCTTCACACCGGCGCCCAGATTGACACCGCGCCCCAGAACGCTGTCACCCGCATAGTTGAAATGCGGAAGTCTTGCGCCTGCCATGATGATTGACCGTTTCACTTCACTGGCATGGCCGATAATTGCATCCGCACCTATGACAACGCCACCCCGAAGGTAGGCAGCGTGCCCTATGCTCGCACCCCGGCCGATCCAGGCCGGTCCCCTGATATATGCCGCAGGACCGACCGTGGCGCCTGGGGCGAGCCACACGTCGCCCTCCAGCACAGCAGTCGGATGAACGTCACCCTGACGGCCGTCACCGATGCCGCCCAGCGCCCGGTCCAGACGTTCCAGCAGATTCCAGGGATTGCCGAGTTCGCGGAACAGTTCCGCCAGGAATCCAGGTTGATCCTCCCCGTCCTCAGGAAGGCCGGGCCACAGCGATTTGGCTTCAAACATTGCCATATTGTAGCGTCCCCGCGTCGGCTATAGTTGTAGGCACTACTCCAACCGGACGGGTCAATTGAACTATCTCGTATTCAACCGAACTGCTGGTCGCGGCCGCATGCCAGGTGCCCTGGACATGGTCAGGAACTACTTTGACGACCACAGCCTGCCGCTGACTGTGCTGCCGGACCTGCAGGGCCAGGAACTGACCGACGCATTGAACCAACTGCCCGCTGACGCATGCATACTGAGCCTCGGCGGCGACGGCACACTCAATGGCGTAATCCAGGCCAGCTGCAACACTCAGCGCACCGTGGGAGTCCTGCCGGCCGGCTCAGCTGACGACTTTGCAACCGCACTGGGCTTTCCCCGTGACGACCTGACACCGGCACTGGACGCCATCAGGCTCGGCACCAGCCGCGTGGTTGATAGCGGCAAGGCGAACCTGACCCTGGGCAGCGGCGAGAAGGTTACGCGCCGCTTCGTGAATGCTCTGGGAACGGGGTTCGACGCAGAAGTTGCTGCCCAGCGTGAGACAAGACTGAACTGGATCAAGGGCGACGCGGGCTACTACATTGCGCTGGCACTGTCCTGGTTCCGCCTGTTGCGCAGGCAGCTGACTGTTCACACGGACGGCAGCGCTGAACCCGCCTGGTCAGACCGCGCACTGCTTGTTTCCTGTCAGAACAGCAGCAGGACCGGCGGCAGTTTCTATTTCGCTCCTGAGGCGAGGATTGATGACGGCGTCATGAACCTGGTGGTTGCCGGCAACCTGCGACATTTCGAGTTGCTGAAGCTTCTGCCGAAGGTACTGAACGCAATGCCGCTTGTGCATCCCGAGGTGTTCCACAGCAGTGGCACCACCTTCACCCTGCGCTGGGACACTCCCCGAACCCTGCACATGGACGGGGAGCTTGTTGCTGAAGTACGCGCTGCACTGGTGACTGTGGATCCTGCCTCGCTGCGCGTTTTTGCGCCCTGAGCCTGAATCAGCACTGTTTCAGCTCTCAGGGCGCCTGCCGCTATGAAAAATGGAGAACCCCGCTTTCGCGGGGTTCTCCATCTTGTCTGAGCTTCTATGCTCCTGGCGTTATGCCTGGATCAGAAGTCGACAGTGTAGCTGATGCTGAAGACCTGACCAGCGCTGTTGCGTACGGGGTCACCGTCGTTGGACAGGTAGACGCCGTAGGCCAGCTCGAGGTCGAAGTAGTTCCAGATTGCTTCCCAGCCGTTGACGGACTGAGTGACGCCATTGTTGGCGTCGCCGGCATGGATCAGCGAGGCGTTGGCGCCAGCGGAACCACCGAGGGTGGCGGTCACGTTGGTACCAGTCCAGCTGCCGTAGCGGACAGTCATGACGCTGTTGTCGAACAGGAACTCGTTGAGTGCCAGGCCGACGCTGAACTGAAGTTCGTTGGCGGTGTAGTCACCGACAGCTGCTTCAGTGTAGGAAGCGTTGCGGTAGTTGAACACACCGACGAGGCTCGGACGCAGGAAGAAGTCAAACTGCTCGGTCTCAAGGCTCAGGCCGGCACGCAGTTCATTGACGTTGTAGGCGTCGTACGGGCGGGTAGCGGCGTTGGCACCACTGTTCTCGCTCGTGAAGCCGACGTACGGGTGGGCGCTCAGGAAGCCGAGCGTCAGTGCGTAGTCTGCGTTTGCCTCGATGATGCGGCGACCGAAGTCAGCTTCGTACTGGCCGTAGCTGACGTCGAAGTTCAGGCCGGTGACCAGAGCATCGTCGGCAGCGCCGTCGTGCTCGAGGCCTACACCGAAGCCGGTGCGGTAGCCGTTGTCGTCGCGCTCGACGCTGCCTGCGACAATCGCGGTGTCAGCTTCGTCGTACGGGTTTTCGGTGCCGTCAGCAACGTCGCCGTTGACGGAAACGCTGTTGAAGAAGCCGTAGAGGCTGATGGCGCGGAACAGTTCTGCGCTCAGGTTGACACCGAATGCGGTCACGTCTGCGGCTGCAGGATCGGTCACGCTGTACGAGTCGAAGTACGCATCGAGGTCAAGGATCCAGAGGCCGAGGCTGGCGTTGACGCCGAAGCCCGCCTGGTCCACATCAAACGGGTACTGGCTGGTGGTGCGGTTGAGGCCTTCCGCCCATGCCCAGGTGTCCGGGATGCTGCGGTAGTTGGCTTCCAGGCTGTTAAGAACCGGGAGGTTCTCGGTGTCGACACCGGCGATCACGTAAATGACGCTGCCGTTATCGGTGGTACCGGTGCTGGAGCTTGCGAATTCACCTTCGAGTTCGAAGATGCCAACTGAGGCGCTGGCGTCCACACCGAAGATGGTGGTCTGGACGTTGTCGCCGGCCAGGTCATCCTGGTCGCCGGTGTTCTCAGCATGCTGAACGAACGAGGCGCCGATGGTGACGCCGGTGAACGGAGCCAGCTCGAGGCGGACACCGCGGATGACTTCAGTGAGGTTATCCGGAGCAATGTAGGCGAAGGTCAGTGACGGATCCAGGAAGTCCAGGAACGCCAGCGGGTTTTCCAGGGTTGCAACGAAGCCAGGTGCACGCACGGTGGAGCTACGCGGGTTCAGGACGTACGGGGTGAAGCTGACAGGCACATCACGGCCGAAGGCGAAGTTAAGCGGTGCATCGCCGATCGGGGAGAAGGTGCCGGTGAAGCGGTCAACAGCGAAGACGTAACCGGCGAACCAGTTGTCGGAATCACCGAGTTCAGCGGGATCGCTCACGTCCGTGCCGGGGTCTACGACCAGGGCGCGCTCGAGAACGAGGTCGATGACGGCATCGAAGTCGTTAAGCGCGTTCGAGTTGCCGGCGCCATCGAACGTACGGTTGAAGCTGACGTTCAGGCTGAGGTCGGCACTGACCGGGCTGCTGAAGCCGCCGATGTCCTGGCGGTGCTCACGCAGACGCTCAACCGGCGGAACGCTGCTCGGGCCGGTGCCGCTGCTGAAGGTTGAGCCGGTGCCCATTTCACGGCCGAGGCCGATGCCGTAGGCACGGTCGACGTCAAACGGGTTGCCGTCGCCGGACATGCGGTCAACACGGTAGCTGACAGTGATGCTGCCGTCGAAGGTGATCATGTTCTCTTCGAGAGCGGTCACGCGATCCTGAAGATCGGCGATGTCAGCGGTGTTGGTGCCGACCTGTCCTTCGAGTGCAGCAACCTGGCCGCGCATTGCAACCTGCTCACGACGGATCAGGATGACGAATTCGCGGATGTTGGCGATGTCGCTCTCGGCGGCGGCCAGACGGCCAGCCAGGGCGGAATCACCGGCAGGTGCATCTTCGAGGGCCTTGACGCGGCCTTCCAGGTCGTTGGCGAACCAGGAGAGGGCAGCGATTGCGTCTGCGTTCTGGGCAGCGCGGCTGGCGGCAGCGTTGGCTGCACCCAGTGCGTTGGTGGCCAGTGCGTGGGCGGCTTCAGCCTGGGCGGAAGCGGTGTCCACTGCGACGCGCAGGGCTTCGAGCTGGTTCAGGATGTCCTGGAACTGGTCGCTGTTGAGGATACCTGCCTCGAGTGCGTCCAGGCGGGCCGAGTTGACAGCAACGTCGTCGCCAATGGCGGCGATGAGGTCGTCGTGGGCGGCCACGGTACCGGCGAGATCCTGAAGTGCGTTGGCCAGGGCGGCCAGGTCGGCGTCAGTCAGTGCCTGACGGGCATCGAGTTCAGCACCGATGACGTCGAGGAGGCGGCTGACGACGAGGGCAGACTGGTAGCGGGTGAACGCTTCGTTGCCGCGGAAGGTGCCGTCGGGGAAGCCGATGACGATTCCGAGGTCAGCGATACGGTCAACTGCGCCGCCAGCCCAGTGGTTCTCCGGAACATCCGGGAAGGAGGACTGTGCAAAGGCACCGCCGAAAGTTGCGGCTGCCAGGAGCGTGACTAGAAATTTTTTCATTAATTTATTACCCCTTGAAACATTTGGAATTTACCTGCTCAGCAACTCCACTCAAGTGGGCTCAATCAGCAAAGAGTTTCCGTGTTTCCTCGTGCCAATCAAGCTTTCCTGTAAGTTTCCGCTGCCGGGACACTGGGATTGACGGGCCGGTTCAAGTAGGTACACCTCCTTCCGGTGCGACCCGGTTCACACAGTTTCCGTCCCGAGTATCCCACGTTTCAGCTGACAGTGTCAATGCCGATGTGCGGTGCATGAGACACAGATATGGCGATTTGAACGGATTTTCTCTCATTTTCGGCGCTGCTCGGGGTCCCCGGGCTCATCCTGCGTTCATCACAGTCGAATGTGAGGAATCCCACAGGTATGCGCTACGGCGGAGTACCAGGGTTCCCGCCTTGCGGCTCCGGCGTGTCCTGAAACCGCTGCGCAGCGCCAACGGCGGAGGCAGCGGCCTGCTACAGTCCCTATCTATGGCCCGCTCTCAAAACGACGCCGCAGATGCACTGCTCGACAAGGAAGTACGCGTACTGGACAAGGGGTTTGTCCGGCTGGTCGACTATATGGGTGGCGATGACCGGATCGTCCAGGCCGCCCGGGTGAGTTACGGTGCCGGCACCCGGACCGTCCGCGAGGACAGTGCGCTGATTCATTACCTGCTTCGCAACCGTCACACCTCTCCGTTTGAGCAGGTGATCCTTACTTTCCACCTGAAGATGCCGATTTTTGTGGCCAGGCAGTGGCTGCGGCACCGGACCGCGCGGCTGAACGAAATCAGCGGCCGCTACAGCGTCATGCGTGATGAGTTCTACGTGCCGCCGCTGGACCAGGTCAGGCTGCAGTCACTCAGCAACCGGCAGGGCGGCAGCGACGAAGCGGTGGACCCTGAGCTGGCGGCACGGGTCGTGTCGGCACTCCAGGACGGCCAGCGCTCGGCTTACTCCGGTTACGAGGAACTGCTTGGTGATGACGTGGCCCGGGAGCTGGCCCGCATCAACCTGCCCGTCTCGCTGTATACGGAGATGTACTGGCAGAGTGACCTGAACAATCTGTTCCACTTCCTGCGGCTGCGGATGGACTGGCACGCCCAGCAGGAGATCCGCGACTACGGAGACGTGATGGCTGCAGCGGTCAGGGCTGTGGCACCGGCTGCTTACGAGGCATTTGAGGAGCACATCCTGTTCGGCCACAATCTGGCCCGCGGCGAACTCGACCTGTTGAGGCAGGCTCTCGATGAATCGCGTTTCAGGGACCTGGTGGAAAACAGCAAGCTGGGCAAGAGCCAGCGCCTTGAACTGCTGAAGAAAATGGGGCTTGCCTAGGCCCTGCTGTCGAGTGCCACATAAAGCGCCATCAGATCGGCAAGCAGGTACTCAAGGTCCTGCAGCCTGAAGCCGTCCGCCCGGGCCTGAGCCAGCAGCTGGTTGCCGCTGACACTCAGGCTCGGCGCCTGTTCAGACCGGCCGAACAGCCTGAGCGTCGCCTCACGGACCTGGCTGCCCAGCAAGCCGCGCGCCGCCTCAACCTCGCGCGCCACGACTGTCACCTGTTCATCAAAGCCGTCGTCACTGCCGCTCAGCACGACCAGGCCCATGCTCGCACTGGCGCGGAAGCCAGCCAGCTGGCTGCGCAGCTGCCGCTCCATGCGAAGCGGCACGGGGCAGAAATCATGCTCACTCAACAGCAGACAGGCCGTCATCAGTTCATGGCGGCCCGGAATCACACTGTCGGAAAGAAAGTCAAAGGCATACAGCCTGATGGCACCCGTATCCGCTGCCTGCCACACAGTGGAGGCAAGCGGGGTGCTGTTCAGGTCAAGGCTGTCAGCCAGCAGATCCTCGCCGGCGTCGCACTCAATCAGACCCAGTCCGGCCGCCACTGTCTGCCAGCTGGCGGTTCGTGCGTCGGGCCGGGCACGGCGCTGGAAGAACACCGCGCTTCCCGGAACTCAGACGCTGAATCCGAACATGCGCAGTTGCTTGCGCCCGGCGTCCGTCACCTTGTCCATACCCCAGGGTGGTGACCACACGAACTCGACATTGACGCGGTTGACACCGTCAACACGCATCACGGCCAGCTCGGCGTCACTCTGGATCATGTCCTGTACCGGGCAACCCATGCTGGTCAGGGTCATGTCAACCTCAACCGCACCGTCATCCTGCACCCGCACGTCATAAACGAGTCCAAGGTCGACGATGTTCACCGGAATTTCCGGGTCATGCACAACCCGCAGTGATTCGATGATTGCGGCCTTCAGACCTTCGGTGTTTGCTACCTCACTCATGTTCACAGGTTAGCAGAAGCGGGACCTCCGCCCCGGGCTGAGCGCTACTGCCCGGCAGACCCGGCCGGAATGATGGTGAAGCCGACAAATTCCATCGCAACGCGGTTCTCGGCACGGACGCGGCCAGGATTCGTGTTACGGCCGTTGAACAGCTGCAGCGCGATCAGGTAGTCACCCGGCTGCGCACCACGGCGCAGCTCGAAGTCGAGAGTGGTGCTCAGGCCCGCCTCGAGCTCTTCCCGGCTGAACACCTGGCGGAACACGGGCCTGTCCTCGCGTGCTGCCGAGAACAGCAGATGCGTCATCTGCCGTACCTCCCCGCCACCAAGCGGTTCAACGACGTTCAGGAACCAGACTCCCTGCTCAAGGCTGTCAGGGCCGTCAATGAGCTGGAGTTCGAAGGTGGCTCGGACGGAACCGCCCTGGGTCATCTCGGCAGGAACGTCCGCGGCAATGTGCACCGTCTGGGCAACCGCTGCGCCACAGGCCAGCAGCAGACAGATCAGCAACACACGCAGCGTCATCAGGCAGGCTCGGTCTCAGTGGTTTCCGCCGGCAAGGGCAGGCTGCGGCGGCGCAGTTCGTCGTCAAGTTCATCCATCCGGTCCCGCATGCGGGTTTCGAATGACGACACATCCTCACGCAGGCTGACTTCCAGGCGGCTGTTCTCGTCACGCACCTGCTGGGCCATGCTTTCCAGGTTCTTCCGCACGGAGTCACCGAGTTCGGCAATCTCCTCAAGCCGGCGCCGGTCCAGCCGCTGCTGCAGCTGGTGGATGATGTTCTCCTGCTGCGTTATCTGGCGCAGCTGAACTGCCCGGTCAAACAGTGACACCAGGAAGAACAGGAGGCTGAGTCCGATGGCGGCGAAGAGGAGCACGAGGCCAAGCGGTATTTCCACGGTCGTGAAGAACAGGCTGACGCTCTGGATGGCGAACAGCGCCTGCCAGTTGGCAGCGGCAAAGGCGGCTCCGGCCAGGACGACAAGTGTGATGAGGATGCCTTTGAGTCTCATTGCGACTAACCTTATCAGGCACGGGCCGGGGCTGCACTGCGCCGGCTCCACAGCAGCCACTCGACCGCAAACAGCACCGGCAGGAGCAGCAGCAGCCAGCGGGTCACATTGTTGTCCGTGGCCGCCACCCCTTCTGCAGCGGCGGTTTCAACGGGCCCTTCGCTGCTGGCCCTGGGCCCAGGCAGGCGGGTTTCACCGGCACTCAGCAGGCTGACACTCAGCTGTCCGCCGGGATAGTCGTAGACACCTGGCGCGTGGGCGATTCCGACGGGCTGGCCGCCCTGGGTCGCACCGTCGGGCAACGGCTGCCCGAGTCTCAGTGATTCCTCACCCCGGAAGCGGGCAATCGTGTTGGCCACCAGCGTAGGAAAGGCCGGCCGGTAGATCAGGTCGCTCTGCGCCGGATCAAAGGCGAGTTCGACCACCTGGCGGTCGCCGGAGCGGTAACTCAGCAGCACCGGCCGGAAGTCCGCGCTGCGGGCCAGTACCACCTGGTCGGGTGTCTGCTCGGGCTGCCAACCGGGGTCCAGGCCCACCTGCACATCTATCAGGTCGACGAAACGCAGCAGTTCGTGACCCTGGTTCCAGTCACGGACCGGAATGTATTCGGGTGACTCGCTGCGCGGGGCGAACAGCAGCAGACTGGCTTCCGGCAGCTGGCTCAACCCCCGGCTGCTGCGGGCGACGATGACGTCAGCTGCACCCATGCTGTTTGCTTCGCTCAGTCCGGGGGCAGCCGCCAGCGCACGCCGGAGTGATTGTGATTCATCCAGCATGAAGAAGCTGAGCGGCCGGCTGCCGGCCCAGGCAACGTCATCGAGCTGCAGTGCATCACCGGCCGGCGGCTCCACCGTGACTCTGAACATGCCGCTCTGGCCCTCCACCGGGAACGAGACGTTGCCCTGCCCCGAGCCGGGTACCAGAACCTCCGCGCTGCCTGCCGGCTGGCCGTCACGCTCCAGGCGCACCGTGACCTGGCGGGGTTGGGGCCAGCTTGAACTGATGGCCACGAATGCCTGCTGCGCGCCCAGATCAAAGGTGGTGATTCCCAGATTGTGGCCTCCGCCGGCAAGACCATGCCAGGTGTAGCCGATGCGCGCGGGTGGTGCCTCATCCGTGAAGAGGTGGAGTTCGGCTGTCTGAGCAAGGCTCTCTGCCAGCTCCAGGGCCCTGTCAAGATCGGCCCCGGCGTCGCTGGCCGTGATTCCCGCCAGGGCCACTGCCAGCTGGTTGCTGTCGGAAGTCAACGGCGCCAGCACAGTGGCGTCCAGTCCGGCGCGGATGATGGCCACCCGGCCGCCCGGCTCAATCAGTTCTCCTGCTGCGGCAACCGCCTTGCTGATGCGGCTGCCATCAGGATCCACCGCGGCCATGCTGGCGGAAGCGTCAATGATGAGAATGCGGTCCGGAACTCCCCGTCCTTCCAGCACCGGCTGGGCCAGTGCCAGGGCAAGGGCAAGGATGGCGAGTATCTGCAGAAGCAGCAGCCACCACAGGGCAAAGCGCCTGCGGATGTTGGCCTGGTCAGTGGCAACTTGCCACAGGAAGAGAGCGGAAACGGTCTGCTGGCGCCTGCGGTTCCGGAGGAAGTGCAGAGCGATCACCAGCGGTATCGCCGCCAGCAACCAGAGGAACGCCGGTTGCAGGAAATTCATCCGCTGCCCGCCGATCCGCCCGAATGAAAGCCAGCGCTGCCGGTTATGGCCAGCAGCTGTTCTGAACCAGCCCTGTCACGCTTTCCTTGGAAGCGGATTATCACTTCTTGCTCAGTAACATGATAAACAGCCGTACCGTTAGCGCTTATATCTTCAGTACAGCCGGCGGCCCTGAACCAGGGAAGCCGATACGCACTTCTGGCTCCGGCAGCGACTGGAACGGCCTGAAACCCCTCAGACGCAAATCTGTACTCCGCTGCAATTTTCATATTGTCCGGGCACGCCCTGCCGCTGCATTCCCTGTCAGGCGGAAAACCAGCCATTTCCCGGGCTCCGGCGCGGTTATGAAACTATTGTGGACAAAGCGGAACTTCCTGTGGATAACCGACCCCTCTTGACAACTGATGGCGCAGTCTGGTAGGCCGAAAAACAATGCGAGGTGCCAAAAAGCGCGTCCTGGACGCACTTTAGATTCTGAGCCCCGATGAGAGCGCATTCCCCAGCGTTGTCCACAGGCAGCAAATTCATTGTGGATAACTGTGGATAATTCGCGGATTGTGACCTTAAACCCCATCACTACACAGCCCCGCTTGTGGATACCCTCAATTGGGCCCTGGAACTCCGTACGAAAGACTCAAGCAGCGCAGCGGATTTCCGGCCCGGTTCCTGCTCGACTCCACTGGCCACATCCACTGCAGCCGGACGGAGTACGGAGATTGCCTCAGCAACATTGGCTGGCGTGAGCCCGCCAGCCAGGATCAGGCCCGGAAAACCGCCCAGGTGGCTGGCCGATTGCCAGTCAAACACCTGGCCGGCACCCGGTGTGGCTGCGTCAAGCAGAATGTGATCGGCGGGCCAGGTGGCCAGATCGGCCACCGTCAGCCCTGCCTGGAAGGACAGCGCCCGGATGGTCCTGAACCGCTGGCGCACCGCTCCGACATACTCCGCTGACTCCGCCCCATGCAGCTGCACGGCAGCAAGCCGCAGTTCGGCTGCCGTGTTCAGGACCTGCTCCAGGGGCTGATTGCGGAACACACCGACGTAATGCGTGAACGGACCTGTGGCCGCAGCAATCACGCGGGCGCGCTCGAGGGTAAGCTCACGCTTTGAACCCTCAGCGAAAATCAGGCCCAGGGCGTCAGCCCCGGCCGCCTCGGCGAGCAGTGCGTCAGCCGGACTGGTGATGCCGCAAACCTTTACCTTCACAGAATCATTGTTCCCCATCAGAGCAGACCACGCAAATGCCGGAGACTGTATGCCTCCGGCCGACCGCTTATGAGCACTGCATCAAAACGGCAGGCTATTTCCTCTGTGTTGAACCGTCTGAGCAGGAACAGGCGCGCGGTGGCCCTGAGCCGCTTCAGCTTCCGCTGGTCAATGGACTCGGCCGCAGAGCCGAAGTCACTCCCTGCCCGCTGCCGGACCTCAACAAACACGACCTCGGAGCCGTCCTGCATCACGAGGTCCAGCTCACCGGTCTTCTCAAGATGATTGGCCGCCAGAAACCTCAGGCCGACAGCCTCAAGCTGACAGCGCGCCATCCGTTCAGCCCAGTTCAGCCCTGGCCCTTTCTCAGGCGGGGGTGATTTCGAGCGGCTCGGCATCCGCCCAGAGTCCTTCCAGGTCATAGAAGCTGCGGGCGTCGCGGCTCATGATGTGTACGACCACTGCCCCATAGTCAATCAGGATCCAGCGGTCCGACGGACCTTCCACTCCACGCGGCAACTCACCCTCGCCTTTGAGCACCTCACGCACCGACTCCTCGAGTGCCTTGAGCTGCAGGGTCGACTCCCCGGTCGCCAGGATGAAGTAATCGAGTGATTCGGATACCTTGCTCAGGTCAAGGACAGTTATCTCCCGTGCACGCCGGTCATCCAGCGTGTTGACTATCTGCTGCACCATCTCTTCGTAAGTCAATTCAGCTCCTCGCCAGTCTGTTCTGTTTCAGTTTCCGCAGGTATTGCCACGGCCTCTGTGCCGTGCCAGCCTGCCGCCAACAGGGCGTCCGTCCCCAGTATCAGTTCAAGTTCCACTGGCTGCCCGTCATGGGCCGCCAGCCTGTCCACCTGCTGCTTGCCGGTGCCGAGCAGGCCTGCAAGCCAGTCGGCATCATTCCAGCTGGCCTCACTGGCCAGTACGCGCGTGGGATTCGGGTCCAGCTCCCCCTGCCGCACCTGAACCGACCCCGGAGAGAGGCCCAGAGCCTCCAGCCGCTCTCTCATCCATTCCTCCATTCCATCCGCACCGCTGCGGTTGGTGATCAGCAGGCTGACTTCGGGTGCCGCCGCAAAAGACCTGGCCGTGCCACCATGCAGATCCGCCAGAAACTGCTCGACTTCCTGCGCGTCATAGCCCACAACCGCTCCAACCCCCTCGATCCGGTACTCACCTGTCACCGGCAGGGTAGCAACCGCATCAAGCTGCAGGTGGCCGAGTCTGGGCAAAAGCTCGGTGAGTACTGACAGATTGACATTGGTCTCCACCTGGTCGAAGTAGGCATCCAGCAGCTGCGGCAAGGCGGTGGCGGTGCGCACATGCAGCTGCCTCACCCGCTGGAGCATGGCGTAAGCGGCAAGCTTGACGTTGTCTATGCGGTCCAGATCCCCGCGCGGAGTGTCCCGGAAACGCACGAAACCGGCAGTCTCCGCCCCGGTCAGCCGCTGGGGTCCCGGCTGCAGGTCAATGAGCAGTCCGGCTGCGGAATCGCGGTAGTACATGCGGTAAGGCACGTTCACCTCGATGCCACCAAGCGCGTCCACGATGCTCTCGAATATGTTCACATCGATGATCGCGTAATAGTCGACCGGCACACCAAGCACATCCTGCACGGCTTCCCGGAGGCCGTCAGCCTGCCGGTAGAGCAGCATGGCATTGATTCTCGTCTGCCAGTCGACCAGATACAGATCACGGGGGATTGCCACGACGCTCAGTCTGTCACCGACGATGTTGACGTAAAGGATCGTGTCGGTCCGGTTGCTGGGTCTGAACGTGCCGGTGCGGTCGCGGATGCATTCGCCGTTCACCCAGCGGCAGGAGCTGGCAAAGCTGGTGGCGTCAAAGTCACGGCCGGCCACCACGAAGCTAGCCTGGAAGTCAGCACCGCCCGGATTGACGAGACCCTGCTGCAGCACCGTGCGCGTCATCCGTTCGGGTTCACGCGGCCACCAGAAGCCCACCAGCCCTGCGAATGCGACCAGCACGCCGAGCACCTGAAGTATCCGGCTGCTAGCGCGCAGGGGAAATCTCTCCGCGGATCCGCACTGTTTTCGGATGAACCGGCACCCCGATGCTGTCGAGGTACTCGACGGTGACCTGCACGGCCCGGATGTAGGCAGCCTCCAGGTCCTTCAGGGCCAGCTCCCTGATGTCGTCATTGACGCCGCGGCCCGGTTCGGTCACGTCAGCCACGTACACGGCAACGCCCGGCCTGTTGACCAGATCCACGCCGAACACGTGCCCTTCAATCGCAGTGAGCACGGTTTCATCGGTGATTCCCCACATTTCGGCCATCTTACGTCCTGCCCGTCCGTGAACCGTGAGAGGATGCTCAAACTCAAGCTGGCTTTCAGGTGGTGCGAGCCGGAACAGTTCTTCTGTCGGCAGTTCCCGCGCAGAGTCATGCAACAGTCCGGCGAGAACCGTGGTTTCCGTTTCCTCTTCCGTGAAGCCGTTGGCCCGGGCAATTGCCTCGGCCAGCTCCGTGACCCTCATGACATGTGCAAAACGCTCAGGGCTCAGCAGCGAACGCACCTGTGCGCACAGCGGCGCAAGCCCGGGGCGTTCGCAGACGGGCAGGCCGGACCCGGAACCTGCCCGCTCAGGGTTGCTGTTCGGATTCATGTGGCCCATCGGACTCATCAGCGTCTGGTTCATCACCTGCTTCAAATACGTCTTCCCCGCTGGCATCCCAGTCCTCGGCGGCTTCTTCCTCCTCCGCGTCCTTGCGAAGGGAGTCGCCGGTTTCGTCGAAGTACTCAAACACGGCCTCAGCGAGGAACACATCATCCCCGTCACGTGCGCCCGCTTCCTTCAGGGCCTTGTTGAGGCCCATCCGCCGGAAGTGATGCGCCAGGTAGGCGACTGCCTCGCGGTTGGTCGGATCGAAGCGGGCCACGAGCCGTTCCAGCTCGGGACCGGTGACGATCCAGCCTTCCTCAACCTTCTTGACCTTGATGCCGGCTTCCGCCTCACCGACCTTGCGGACCTTGCGTTCCGGAAGCGCAGGCTTCTCGGGCAACAGGCTGAACAGGGTGTCACGCAGTTCCCCAATACCGGTTCCGTCGAGTGCGGAGACGCTCAGCACGGGCAGACCAAAGGCAGCCAGTTCCTGTTCTGCCGAGCGCACCTCATGGTCGTCAGCCAGATCGGTCTTGTTGAGTACCACCGCTGCGGGAAGTCCCAGAAGTTCTTCGTCGTACGCTTCCAGCTCCGCCCTGAGCGCGGTCAGGTTGCCGGCCGGATCTTCCGCGATATCGAGCACGAACAGCAGCAGCCGCGTGCGGGAAATGTGCCGCAGAAACTCGAGTCCCAGTCCTTTGCCCCGATGGGCGTCCTCGATTATTCCGGGGATGTCGGCCATCGTGAACCGGTCCAGGTCACGGTTGACCACTCCAAGGTTGGGGCTGAGCGTCGTGAACGGGTACGAGGCAATCTCCGGCCTGGCATTGGACATGGCTGCCAGCAGGCTGGATTTGCCCGCGTTGGGGAAACCGACCAGCCCGACATCAGCAATCGTGCGCAACTCCAGCCGCAGCTGCCTGCGCTGTCCGGGGGTGCCCAGCTCAGCGAAACGTGGAATGCGGCGCGTGGAGGTGGCGAAGGAGGCATTGCCCCGCCCGCCTTCGCCACCCTGGGCCACCAGTTCGCGCTGACCGACTTCGAGCAGGTCAGCGACGACGTTGCCGGTGGCGGTGTCATAGGCGGTGGTGCCGACCGGAACCTGGATCACCAGGTCTTCGCCCTTGCGGCCGGCGCGCTTGCGGCCTTCACCCTGGCCCCCGGTACCCGCGCGGTGCAGGTAACGGGGCACAATCCGCTGCAGGCTGCTGTTGTCTTCGATTGCCTCAAGCCAGACACTGCCGCCGTCGCCGCCATGGCCGCCGTCGGGTCCGCCGCGTGGCACGTATTTCAGGCGCAGGAACGACAGGCCACCATCGCCGCCCTTGCCGGCCTGCACCGTGATTTCCATTACATCCCTGAATGACATCAGTCTCCACGCACCCTGTCTGAAAATACTGCACGGTTGCCAATACGAAAGTGCGCGGCCCCATAGGGCCGCGCCCACCCTGCTGGGTGATGTTGCGGTAAGTGTGTGCTCGTCAGTCCGCGGCTACTGCCTGTGACTCGGGCAGTTCAATGCTGATGAAGCGGCCCTTGGCACCCTTGTTGTGAAAGCGGACGTAGCCGTCATGCAGTGCAAACAGGGTGAAGTCACGGCCGGAGTCAACGTTGCGGCCGGGCTTGAACTTCGCGCCACGCTGGCGGACCAGGATTGAACCTGCGCTTACCAGCTGGCCATCGAAGCGCTTGACGCCGAGTCTCTTGGACTGGGAATCGCGGCCGTTCTTTGAGCTGCCTGCGCCCTTTTTATGTGCCATTTTCTGTCTCTCCTACCTTCAGATGCTCAGGCGAGAATCTCGGTGATGCGAACCCTTGTGAAGGACTGGCGATGACCGATGTGCTTGCGCTGCCTGCTCTTTGCCTGGAACTTGTAAACACGGACCTTGCGGTGGCGACCGTTCTCAACGACTTCGGCCTTTACGGTGGCGCCTTCGACCAGCGGGTTGCCGACCTTGACATCATCGCTGCCGATCATGAGCACGGGAAGCTCAACGACCTGACCGGGCTCGGCACCGACGAGTTCAACGTCGAGTACGTCACCCTGACTGACCCGGTACTGTTTTCCACCGGTCTTGATAATTGCAAACATCTCCATCTACCTCCGTGAGTCAGCTGGTCCGGAGCGCCCGCCTGCACGCAGGGGAACAATCCGTGAACACTCCTGACCCGCCAGCTCGCGCGGAACAGGCCGCCAAGTTGATAATTATAGTGCCCGGGCCAGCAGTTTGCAAGTCAGGCCGAACCATTGGCCGACCTGACCTGAGTGCTTCCTGGTGCCGGGCACCTTTGCCGGCTATTGTACGTCAACCTGCACGGTATAGCGGCCGTCCGTAACCAGATTGCCGTAGTTGACGATGTCCAGGTACCAGGCACCTGCCTGCGGAGCAGGCACCTGCATGACGGTAACGCCGTCCTGAACACCCCATTCCCAGTAGTGCCAGTCGCCGCCCTCTTCGATTTCGGCATAACTGTTGATCTCAGAACCGTGCTTCAGGGCCAGGTCCAGCACATCCTGCGTATCCAGGCTGACTGTCAGAAGGCTTGCGCCCGCAGGCACGTGGAAGCTGTAGGTGTGATAGGTCGACTGCGTTGATTCAGGATCCTGCAGCAGGTTGCCGGGGGTCAGCTGTCCGAGGCTGAGGACGCCCATATTGCCGAACGCAACGGGCGCAGGCCAGTTGCCCGCCGCCGGAGTGCCGCCGAAGGGCGGAGCGGCCGGGGTACCGAACGGCGGTACACCAGCGGGCGTTTCGGCCGGGGTACCGAACGGCGGTACGCCGCCGGGCGCTTCAGCCGGCGTGCCGAATGGAGGCGCTTGCGCCGGCGTGCCGAACGGAGGCGTGGTGCCTCCGGGCTGGACCGGCACCTGGGTGTCTGCCAGCGGTATGCCGGGAGCCACGGCCCCGTCTGCACCCGTGACCGATATCGAATAGGAAATCGGGTGGAAGTACGTGTTCAGCACGTCGATGTTGAGTGTGCCGGCAGGCGGGTTGCTGACCGTCCGCGAACCGCCGAACGCATCCGTGTCTTCCAGGTGGTCCACGTCAGTCCAGTCCAGGATGTCCCTGCCGAAGCTGTAGGCGAAGTCGATGTCATCATCACTTGTGACCGTGATCGTGATTGCCGGCTGTCCGGCCGGGATTGAAACGGCGTAACCGTGCCAGGTGATGAACTCCTGGCTGGCGGCCGCGGCAGTCCTCGTGACTGACTGACCGATCGCAAGCGCGCCCTGGTTGCCGCTTGGCACTGCCGTGCCGGTGGCGGGCGGCTGCTGCGGGGGATCAGGTTGCGCCTGCGCAGGCTGGGTCTGCACGGGCTGAGTGGCCGTCACCGGCTGCGTGACCGTGTCCGGCCGCACCACGTTCGCCACATGGGGCCCTATCAGCGCCCAGGCAAGTGCAATCGGCCTGACGTAGAGCTGCTCTTCGTAAACTGCGCCGTCAAGCGTGTGATAGCCGGCGGTCGGAATCCCGATCAGTTCTCCGCGCTCGTTCACTGCCGCTCCGCCAGAGTTGCCGCCGGCAATCTTGGCGTCTGTCTTGATCCACTGCCTGCCGCCTGCCACCTGATCCTCGCCCAGCCAGCCGCTCATGATTCCCTGGGTGAAAGTGATGGTTGCGCCGGAGATGCCCGGGTAGCCCACAACCGTCAGCCCGTCCCCGGGCAGCAGCGAGTGGGAGTCACCGACCGGGATCGCGGGAAAGACGGTGCCCGCAGGCACCGGAGTTTCATCCGGATATTCCTCTATCCGCAAAATTGCAAGGTCCAGAAGCGGATCGCCTGCAACATAGCGGGCCCAGTAGTTCAGTTCGGGCGCCAGATCCGCGGATTTCACGTCGGTCATGAAGATGCCGTGCCATTCAAAGTGTTCGCGCATATCCATGTCACCGATTACATGATAGTTGGTTAGTACGTAACCATCCTGACTTATTATCGTACCGGAGCCCGACCACAGGACGAAATCGCCGGCCACGTCATCCCAGGGAATGATCTGCACTGTCGCGGAAATCAGGTTGGTCCGGATCTCACGCGACAGCACCTGGGCAGTCGCGGCAGAGACAAGCATCATAAGAATCATCAGCAGCGGTACGGTCGCACGTGGCCGACCCCACCAGCGAGCATTTGGCTCATGCATCAGCAATTCCTCCAAGTATGAATGGCACTGAGTGTCAGTCGCACCAAGTATAGACCAACTAGGTCTGAACGGGCGGAATTGTGCACTCGCCTGCTGCGGTTAGACTCAGGCATGACCCTGACCCGTAACGACCCCGGCTCCCGGCCTGCCGGTCTGGTGGTGGCAGTCGGTGAACTGCTGGTGGATTTTGTACCTGAACATGCCGGCACCGCCGTCCGCGACGCAGAATCATTCAGGCGGGCAGCCGGCGGCGCACCTGCCAACGTGGCTGCTGTCGTGGCACTGCTCGGCGGCAGGAGTTCATTCATCGGCCGGGTGGGCGACGATCCGTTTGGCCGCTGGCTCATCGCTGAGCTGTCCGCCTGCGGCGTCGACACGGCTTCCGTCAGCATGGATCCGGCTGCCAACACCACCCTGGCTTTCGTCTCCCTGGCCGAGGACGCCGACCGTGATTTCGTGTTTTACCGCACGTCGACTGCCGACACGCGGCTCAGCCCGGCTGACCTTGACATCGGTCTGCTGCGGGAGGCTTCATTCCTTCATTTCTGCAGCAACAGCCTGTCGCAGGAACCCTCGCGCTCAGCAACTTACAGCGCAATTGAAACCGCACGGGATGCCGGCGCGCTCATCAGTTTCGATGTCAACTGGCGGCCGCTGCTGTGGGCCAGCCAAGACGAGGGAATCCGGCAGATTCGCAAAGCAGCCGCGCTCGCCAACATCCTGAAACTGAGTGAGTCAGAACTGGAGCTGCTTACGGAGGATCCCTCAGCTGATCCGGTCAGTGGGTTTCTTGCAGCCGGCGCAATGATCGTCCTGGTCAGCCAGGGTGCTGCCGGGGCCCGGATTGTGACCGCTGAGCTGGATGAACATGTGCCGGCCCGCAAGGTCACGGCAGTGGACACCACGGGTGCGGGCGACGCGCTGGCAGGGGCACTGCTACATGAGCTGAGCCTGCAGGAACAGCTGCCGTCCGGGGAACAGCTGCTGCAGGCCGTGCGCAGGGCAACCGCCGTGGCAGGGCTGAGCACGACCCGGTCGGGCGCCATACCTTCCTACCCGACTGCAGCAGAGCTTGAACGTTTCCTAGCTCAGTCCTGAGCAAGATGCAGCCTGTCACGGACGGCACAGTAGCGCTGCCATGATTCCTCAAGCGGCGGGATGTGCTGCGGCGTTACCGTCTGCGCCCTCACTACACGGGCGGATGCAGCCGCCGAGTCAGTGAGTCCCAGACCCTGCAGGGCCAGCAGCGCACTGCCGTAAGCCGCACCGGCGGCGGGATCGACCAGCTGCAGCTCCACATCCAGAACATCTGCAACCAGCTGCAGGAACAGTGCGGACTTCGCTCCGCCGCCGGTGACCAGCAGCTCTGAAACATCGGTCTGTTCGCGGAATACGTCCAGCACGTCCCGGAGACTGAAGGCTACACCCTCGAGCACCGCACGGGCCATTTCTGGCAGTCCGCTGGCGAGTGACAGCCCGCTGAAGCTTGCCCGGAGGGAAGCGTTCAGCCAGGGGCTGCGTTCGCCGGCCAGATACGGGTGGAACGTGACACCGGCGGCGCCCGGCTCTGACCCGGCCGCCAGCCGGTTCAGCTCCGCGAAGCTTTCGCCAGCCAGGAAACGGTCCCGGAACCAGCGCAGACTGCCGCCGGCAGCGAGGGTCACGCCCAGCAGGCACCAGTTGCCGTCGGCATGTGAAAACAGGTGCAGCCGGCCCTGGCTGTCCGCTTCGGGTTTGGCGAGCGGCATGAACATCACGCCGGATGTACCGAGACTCAGGCTGCCCCGGCCAGCCTGCCGGCTGCTCAGGCCGAGACCGGTGTTTGCCGCGGCGTTGTCTCCCGCCCCGGCGAATACCGGTGTGCCTGCCGGCAGCCCGGTCAGGCCGGCCGCGCCCGCGTGCACGGTGCCAGCCTGCGCGTGGGAGGGGATCACCTGCGGGAACAGGCTGCGCTCCAGTCCGACGGCGGTGAGAATGGTTTCATCCCAGTCTCCGCTGCTGCTGTTGAAGCAGCCGGTCCCGGATGCGTCACTCGGTTCGCTCACGAAGTTGCCGGTCAGGCGTGAGCTGAGCCAGTCTTTGGGAAGCAGTGCGCGCTCGGTACGGTCGAAGGCCGCCGGTTCGTGCTGTCGGAGCCAGAGTAGCTTCGGCAACTGGAAGCCGGTTATGGCGGGGTTGCCGGTGCGCTGGATGAGCTGATCGTTGCCGATGGTTTCGCTCAGTTCGTCAGCCTGCTCGCCGGTCCGCTGGTCGTTCCAGAGTATTGCGTTGCGGACGACCTCGCCCGTTGCGGTGGTCGGCACCAGGCCGTGCATCTGACCGGAGATCGCGACTCCTGCCAGTTCAGCACCACCTCTTGCCGCCATCAGTTCACGCGTCACCCTGCAGAGTGCCTCAAACCAGGCAGCTGGTTCCTGTTCGCTCCAGCCCGGCTGCGGCGTGAGCAGCGGATAGGGCTGCTCAGCGCTGGCCAGCTGCTGCCCATCAGCGTCAACCAGGACGCCCTGCAGTGAAGTCGTGCCCAGGTCGACGCCGATGACAACCGTCATGCTCAGCGCGCTCCGAGCAGAAGTTCCACGGTCAGCTGATCGAGCCGCTCAAGGCCCTGGCCACGGCTGGCGATAGCCTCGCGGTCAAAGCTGTGGTTGCGCAGCTCGGTGGCGTTCTCCGGACTGAAGCTGGCAGTGAGTGCGCTGAGCTCAGCGTGCTCCTGGCGGTACTCGGCAAGTGCAGCCTGTATTTCCTGGTCCTCGCTGAAGCGGCGGACCTTGTCCTTCATGATCAGATAGGTGCGCATGCAGCCTCGGGCGAACTCCCACACGCCGGCCTCATCCTCGGTGCGCAGGGCGTGCGCGTCAAAGTGCAGCGGCCCCTGATAGCCTGCTTCCTCGAGGAGCTTCACCAGCAGGAAGCTCGTCTTCAGGTTTTCCGCACCAAAGCGCAGGTCCTGGTCGAAGCGGCTCATCTTCTGGTCGTTCAGGTCGATGTGGAACAGCTTGCCCGCGTCAATCGCCTGGGCGACGGCGTGCACGAAGTTCAGGCCCGCCATCGTCTCATGCGCAAACTCCGGGTTCACGCCGAAGTCCTCCGGGTGCTGCAGTGTCTGGATGAAGCCGAGTGCCGCGCCGACCGTGGGCAGGTACGCATCACCGCGCGGTTCGTTCGGCTTGGGCTCCAGCGCCAGCCTGAAGTTGTAGCCCTGCGCGCGGTTGTACTCCGACAGCCAGTTCAGGCACTCGCGCATCCAGGCAAGTGCGTCGAGGTTTTTGCCGTGGGCATCAACTTCGCTGCCTTCCCGACCGCCCCAGAACACGAACACGCCGGCTCCGAGCTCGGCGCCCAGGTCCATGGCGTTCATGACCTTCTGGATGGCCGCAGCCCGCACGCGGGCATCGGCGCTGGTGAAGGCGCCGTCCCGGAAGATGGGATCGGAGAAAAGGTTGGTGGTGGCCATACCCAGCTTGAGGCCGGTGTCGTGCAGGCCCTGGCTGAAGCGGCTGACGATGCGATCGCGTTCCGCTGCGCTGCTGCCCGGCGGCACCAGATCGTCATCATGCAGGCTGACGCCCCAGGCGCCAAGCTCTGCGAGTTTTTCCAGAGAGTAGTTGGGATCGAGCGGCTCGCGCACCGGACCGCCGAACGGGTCCCGGCCGATGTTGCCTACCGTCCACAGTCCAAAGGTGAAGCGGTCCTCGCTCTTCGGGGTGAAATCGCTCATGGTCTCCTTCCGTTGTGAAACGGGCGGACCCCCATCAAGGAGATCCGCCTGTGAATGGTTACGTGTTTTGGCTGCTCAGAAGGGGCTGTCGGGGAAGTAGTGGCTCTCGGCGTTCTCGGGTGTAATCACCTCGGAGCTGAGGAGGTACGTGCCGATGATCGGGGTGGCAGTCACGAGGCCGATGGCGGTGAGTTCCATGGCCGTGGCGATCTGTGCCGGGGAGTAGCTGATGTTGACCGGGAACAGCGGGTCGTTGTCCATGATGCGGGCGATGTATTCCTTCTTGCCTGCACCACCGACGATCCACAGGTCACCTTCGCGACCGGCTTCGATAACGGCAGCTTCCACGCCTTCGGCCATGTCGTCGTCCGAGGCCCAGATAGCGTCGATGTCCGGGTATGCGGTCAGCATGTCCTGGGTGACCTCGTAGGCGTCATCGCGGTTCCAGTTGCCGTAGCGGCTGTCCAGAACATTGATGCCGGTGCCTTCGAGTGCAGCATTGAATGCGTCAACGCGCTGGTTGTCGATCACCGTGGCGATACCGCGGATGACGATGACGTTGTCGCCCTCGTTCAGGTTGGCGGCGAAGTACTCACCGGCGGCGCGGCCGAAGGCCACGTTGTCACCGGAGACGTAGAGGTCCTGGATGGTCTCGTCAACAAGGCCACGGTCAACGACCGTAATGAATACGCCCTGCTCCTTGACTTCGGCAACAGGGCCGGTCAGCGGATCGGATTCAAACGGCAGCACGACAAGCGCGTCGACGTTGTGGATGGCCACGAGGTCCTGAAGGGCGTTGGCCTGTTCAGTGACGTTGCCTGAGGCGATGATCACGACTTCAACATCGGGGTAGGTCGCTTCGATGTGGGCCTTTGCTTCGTTGGCCCACCAGTTGAGGCCGCCCATGAATCCGTGGGTGGCCGTCGGGATGGAAACACCCATCGTGAAGGTCTGGGCAAGTGCTGCGCTGCTGAGCAGTGCGGCTGCTGCGATTACGGCAAGTTTCTTCATCTGTTTCTCCTTGAATGTCTGCGAGTGAACGGGGGATTGCAGCCTGTCACAGCTGTACGGCTTTGCTCTGTTTCTGCAGGTTCACCTCCTTATGTCAGCGGTTGCGGTTGCGCTGCAGGAAGACGGCAAGGATGATAATCAGCCCCTGAACAGCACCGTTCAGGTATTCACTGATGATGGAAGTCAGGTTCAGGACGTTGCCGATGGTGCTGAGCAGAATGGCGCCGGCAACGGTGCCCCAGATGTGGCCGGAGCCACCCTTGAGGGCAGTCCCGCCGATGATGACGGCGGCGATTGCCTCAAGTTCCCAGAGCAGACCGGTGCTGCCCGAGGCGCTGCCCAGGCGGGGCACGTAGATGATGGTGGCGAGGCTGACGCACAGTCCGAGCAGAACGTAAGCCCAGGTCCGGACCCAGTCAACGGGAATGGCGGAGTAGCGCGCGACGTTCTCGTTTGAGCCGATCGCATAAATGTAGCGGCCGAAGCGCGTGCGGTGCAGCAGGATGCTGCCCAGAAGTGCGGTGACCCCGAACACCCAGATGGGCCAGGGGACGCTGAGGAAGGTGCCGTAATAGACGGGACGGTAAACGCTGCGCAGGGCCAGATCCAGCGAGATGGTTCCGCCGTTGGCGAGGAACGTCACCACCGAGCGGTAAATGCCGAGTGTGCCGAGCGTGACGATGAAGGCCTCTATCCGCCCTCGCGTGATTATCAGCCCCTGCACCAGACCGGCCACCATGCCCAGGGCCAGCGACGCGGCCATGCCAATGAGCACGACAGTCCACGACGCCCCGAAACTCTCCAGGGCCGCGTTCATCACCATGATCATCACTCCGGATATGAGTGCTGCCATCGAACCGACTGACAGGTCGATGCCCCCGGAGATGATCAC
>CAZPLV010000003.1:0-31293 GCA_964587295.1 uncultured bacterium | reverse complement strand
CCAGCAGTGCGTCTGAAACTTCGGCACTCCCGACTCCGACCGTCAGGCCGAACCGTCCGCGCCTGCCTGCCTCAACACCGGGCAGGGCGTCCTCGATCACTGCCGCCCGTGCCGGGTCCACTCCGAGTACCTCAGCAGCATGCAGGAACGGCTCCGGTGCCGGTTTGGAGGGCAGATCCAGCTCGGCAGCCTCCATTCCACCGATGATGACCGGAAACCGCTCAAGCAGACCCGCTGCTTCCAGAACCGGACGGGCGTTACGGGAGCTGGACACGACTGCCAGTGCAATGCCGGCCTGCTCAAGTGCATCGATCAGGCTGACTGCACCGGGAAACGGCGCAACGCCGGATTCACGCAGGATCCGGTTGAACTCACGGTCCTTGCGGTTGCCGAGCCCACAGACGGTTTCAGCCTCGGGCGGGTCTTCGGGTGTACCCCAAGGCAGGCTCAGGCCGCGTGACTCCAGGAAAGCGGCCACACCGGCGTAGCGCTGGCGGCCGTCCAGGTGCAGTTCGTAATCTCCCGGCTGGTACCCCTTCAGTCCCTGCTGCTTCAGCCAGGTGTCGAACATCAGCTGCCACGCGTCCCTGTGCACAGCGGCGGTCGGTGTGAGTACGCCGTCAAGGTCAAACAGGACAGCGTCGAAGTGGGTCAGATCAGGCAGTTCCATTGCGGCAAGGATAACGCCCCACCTGCTCGGGTACACTTCTATGGACATGACTGACCCACTGGTAGCCACTTTTTCGCTAGTTGCACGGGATCCGGAGACTGGCGACCTGGCGGTCGCAGTCGCCAGCAAATACCTTGCCGTCGGTTCAATCGTGCCGGTTGCGGTCGCAGGTGTCGGAGCCATGGCCACCCAGGCCCTGGCCAACATGAGCTTCGGGCCGCGCAGCATGGAGCTGCTCGCTGCAGGAGCCACGCCCGAGGAGTGCGCACGCGAGTTCGGTAAGACCGATCCGGCCTTCCAGACGCGCCAGTTCGGGCTGGTCACGGCTGCCGGCGACAGCTTCAGTCACACGGGTACTGAAACGCTCAGCTGGGCCGGTGGCGTCACCGGACCGGACTTCGCTGCCCAGGGCAACATCCTTACTGGACCGGAAGTGGTTGATGCGCTGGTAAGCGTCTGGAAGCAGGGGGAGCTCGCGTTCCCGGAACGGCTGCTGGCTGCACTGGCTGCCGCGGACGAAGCCGGTGGCGACAGCAGGGGCAGGCAAGCGGCCGCTCTGCTGGTTGTCGGCGAAGGCAAAGGCTACGGCGGCAACAATGACCGCTGGATTGACCTGCGGGTTGATGACCATTCCGATCCGGTTAGTGAACTTGCCCGGCTGCTGGATCTTTACCGCCTGAACGAGGCGGCCAGCACCAGCAGGTAACAGCCCACACCGAGCAGCAGCACGGGATAGTAGCCGTACAGCAGGCCGACAGCGACCGTCGCGATGCTGCCAAGGACCGAGTAGATTCCGTTGACAGCCCAGGCCGCGGCGACCCGTGCGGGAGCCCCAGCCAGTCGCTTGAGGGCGGCGGGGAACTGCACGCCGAGTGCCAGCGTGAGCGGCAGCATGCTGAGCACGGCCAGGGTCGCGCGCAGCGGCAGCGAGGCGCCCTGGAACTGCGCTGTGAGGAACGGCCAGGACAGGTGCCAGAGAAGAGTAAAGACAACTGACAGCAATGGGCCCCACAGGAGCGGCCGGATCAGGCGTTCGCCAAGCAGGCTGCCCAGCCCGCCGCCGAACAGGAACACGGCCAGAACCAGGCTGAGTGCCAGGGTGGGGTGCCCCAGGAACAGCTGTGACCGCTGGATCATGCTGAGTTCGAGCGCCATGAAGCCCGCTCCCAGCGCCGCGAATACCACGGGTGCAGCAGGCCAGATGGCCGGCCGGCGCCTGAATGCCAGCAGAAGGACTGACAGCGCAAAAACAGCGACCGCACCGTAGGCAACCGGACGGAGCACTGAGGGAAGTTCGGTCTCAAACTGGAAGAAGAACGGCTGCAGGTCGCGTACCGGTGCCAGGTTCAGTCCGCCGGCGGCTGCCTCGCCGACCAGGCTGCTGACGCTGGCCTGGGCGGTTGCCAGTCCGTCCAGAGGCGGGTTGGTCAGCAACCCTGGTATGTAGAGCAGGCTGAAAGCCATCGCCTCGGCCTGGCGGGCAAGCGCCACGGCTGCCTCCCGGTCCAGTGGGGACTTGCTTACAAGCAGGAGCGGCAGCGGCTGGCCCGCAGTCTGATCCAGGGCGGCAAACAGGTGGCTGGCCGGCTCCGCGTAGCCGGCTTCCCTGAGTGCCTCATGGGCGGTGAAGAAGGCCCGGGCGAGGGTCAGCTCGTCGTACAGCTTCAGGGCAATCAGCCCGTCTTCCGTCAGGTGTTCGAGGTAGTCCGTGAATGCCTCAACCGTGTAGGTGCTGGCCTCGCTCAGTGCAAAGCCGCGCAGGTCACTCGACTGGGTGATCACGTGGGCGAGCAGGATAAGGTCGAACTGCTCCGCGAGGTTGAGCAGCACGCTGCGGCCCTCATCGATGTGCAGCTCTACGTTCCGGTAACCGGAATCACTGACGTCCCCGACCAGCTGAAGTCCCGGGCCGTTCAGTTCGGCGGCAACGATGCGGCTGGCACCGGACAGTCGCGCGAGCGACGCGTCCAGGCCGCCACCGGGTCCGAGCAGGAACACACTGTCCGGATTGGTGGCCGCAAACGGCAGGTAACCGATGTCAGTCATGAGCCTCGGGTCATCTTCGAGCGGCACCAGTGAGCCGGCGGCACCATCGACGAACAGGTAATGGCTGCCGTCAGGTCGCCGGATCAGGTGGCTGCGGGCAAACGCACTTCCGTTGTGCGTCACCACTTCTGACCCGGCAGCCAGTTCGGCCATGAGCGGTTTGCCCTGCGCGAGTGTCGGCTCTTCGGGTTCAAGCCAGCTGCTGCCCAGCAGCAGACCGGCTGCCAGCAGCGGCGCAATGACAGTGAGCGGTGTCCGGGGACGGACCAGGATTGCAGCCAGCGCCATCAGCAGCGCACCGGCGCTGGCGCTGCCGGCAACGGTGAGCCAGCCGAGCAGCGGGATGGCGAGCAGCGTTCCGCTGCCTGCGCCCATCAGGTCGGCCCAGTACAGCCGGTGGCTGCTGAGGGGGTGGAGGCTGAAGATTGTACTCAGCGCCAGGCCCATCAGGAAGAAAGGCAGGAAACTGAGCAGCAGCGTGAGCAGGGCGGACTGGCTGTTCAGGAGGCCGTATGCGTTGCTGGCCAGCAGGGCCGAGAGTGCGGCCAGTGCCATCCAGGTGCCCGGGAGCCGTTCGCTGCGCAGCGCCGGCCGCAGGGCTGCCAGGGCCGCGCCTGCGCCCATGCCAAGCAGAGCCACGGACAGGACAGCGAAGACGAGGCCGGAGAAGTGGACCAGCGAAAGCTGGCGGGTCAGGGAAACCTCAAACAGCAGTCCGCCGGCAGTCAGCAGGAACGTGGCAAGCAGAACCCGGTTGGGTACCTTCACCTGCTGGAGCGCATGCGGGGATCAAGCAGGTCACGCAGGCCGTCACCGAGGAAGTTGAAGCCCATGACGCTGAGCATGATCATCAGGCCGGGGAACACGCCCAGCCACCAGGCCTGCTGCATGAACGAACGGCCTTCGGACAGCATCCTCCCCCAGCTCGGGTCGGGTGGCTGGGTACCGAGACCGAAGAAACTGAGTGCAGCTTCAGCCAGGATGGCAAAGGCCAGGCTGATCGAAATCTGCGCGATTATCGGGCCCAGGGCATTGGGGACCACGTGCCTGAACAGGGTGGTCAAGCGGCTGCGCCCAAGGGCTCCGGCCGCGGTGACGAACTCCCGTTGCCGCACACTCAATACTGCTCCGCGTGCCACGCGCGCAAAAATCGGGATGTAGACAATTGCGATCGCAATCATCGCGTTTTCAATGCCGCGTCCCAGGATCGCCATGATCGTGATGGCCAGCAGCACTGCCGGGAAGGCAAACAGGATGTCCATCACCCGCATGATGACTTCATCAAGCCAGCCACCGAAGAAGCCGGCGAGTGCGCCGAGCAGCACTCCCGCGACGGTGGAGATGGAAACCGCGATCAGCGCCACCTGCACGGAAATCGCTGCGCCGTGGAGTATGCGTGAGAAAATGTCGCGGCCGAACTCGTCTGTGCCCATCAGGTGTTTGGCGCTGGGCCCGGTCAGGCGTTCGGCAAACTCCATGTGCATCGGGTCATAAGGAGCCAGGCTGCCACCGAAGAGGGCGGCGAGCAGCAGAAACAGGATGATGACCGTGCCGAGCATGGCCAGCCGGTGACGCAGGAACCGTCGGAAAAAGTCGGGGGCCACGGCTCAGCTGTACTCCAGACTGGGGTCCAGGAAGAGGTAGGACAGGTCGGTCAGCAGGTTGATGATTGCGAAGGTGGCTGCGAACAGAAGCAGCGCGGCCTGCAGCACCGGGTAATCCCGCTGAAGGGTTGCGTTGAGTGCCATTGAGCCGAGCCCGGGCCAGGAGAAAATGATCTCAATCACGACCACGGCCGACAGGAGCGTCGCCATCTGCAGGCCAATTATTGTGGCGATGCTGATGGCAGCGTTGCGCAGCGCGTGGCGGTTAACGACTTTCCGTTCAGGCAGTCCTTTGGCGCGGGCTGTGCGGATGTAATCCTGGCCCATCACCTCAAGCATCGCACTGCGTACGAAACGGGTCATGATCGCACCGCTCGTTACACCGGCGGTGAGTGCCGGCAGCAGCAGGTGGCTCAGCCAGGGCAAGAATCCCTGTGCGATGGGCACGTAGCCGCTCGAGGGCAGCCAGCCGAGCGTCTCCGCGAAGAACACGATCAGCAGGATGCCCAGCCAGAAATCCGGCAGCGACACCCCGAACTGACTGAATATGCCCACGCCCACGTCCCGGGTTGAGCCCGGTCTCAGGGCCGCCAGGATGCCGGCCGGCAGTGCGATGAGCAGGCCGACCACAAGGGCGGCAAAGGCAAGCTGGAGAGTGGCCGGCAGGCGCCGCATCACTTCGCCGCTGATGTTCTGGCTGCTGATCAGGCTCTCGCCGAAATCACCGCGCACCACCCCGCCGATCCAGCTCAGGTATTGCTGGTACAGCGGCCGGTCGAGGCCCAGTTGCCGTTCCAGTGTCGCAACGGCAGCCGGCGTGGCCTGAACGCCCAGGCGCACCCGCGCGGGACTGCCCGGTACGAGTGGCATGACGGAGAAAGCGAGTATGGACACGCCCAGCAGCACCAGCAGCAGGGTGGCGACACGGCGTAACAGGTAGCGCAGGCTCATGTGGTGGTTATGTTACCGGCCGCCCACTTCCAGGGCGGCCGGTAAGTTCTCTTGGTCCGTTCCGGTTTACCGGTCGAGCCAGGTGTTGAGGAACTGGATTGCCTGGTCAGGGCGTGCTTCAAAGCCCTGCACGTCGGTGCGGTAAGTGTTGATTTCAAGCGGGTTGTACAGGTAGATGTACGGTGCTTCGTCAACGATGATGCGGTTGATCTGCTCGTACACCACGGCGCGCTCCTCAACGTCGGCGGTCTGGCGGCCTTCGGCCAGCAGTTCGTCGACAGTGGGGTTGCTGTAGCCGGTGAAGTTGAACACTTCACCGGTGCGGTGCTGGGCGTAGAAGAAGTCGTCCGGGTCGATGTTGCCGTTCCAGGAGCAGATGAAGGTGTCGTAGTTGCCGTCACCCTGTTCCTGCAGCCACTCGGCCCATTCCAGTGTGCGGATTTCCGTGGTGATGTTGAGTGGGGCCAGTTGCGCCTGCATCATCTGGGCGATGCGGATTGACTCTTCGTACTGCGTGGTTGGCATGATTTCCATGTTGAAGCCATCTGCGTAGCCGGCTTCGGCCAGCAGTTCGGCTGCCTGCTCCAGGTCCTGGCTGAAGGGCTCGTAGTTGGTGGCCCAGCCGCTGGAAGAAGGAATCGGATCCTGGGTTGCGAGTGCTGTGCCGAAGGTCGCGACTTCCGCGATCTGGTCACGGTTGATGGCCCAGGAGATTGCCTGGCGCACGCGCTCGTCGCTCAGAGGTCCTTCGCGGGTGTTCACGCCGATATACCAGTAAGCGCCGGCCGGAACTTCGTCGACGATGACGTCGTCGCGTCCCTTGAGTTCCTCGATGCTCTGGGCGGGCATGCTGATGGCCCAGTCGATATCGCCTGAAACCAGCGCGCTGCGGCGCACACTTTCGTCACTGATGATGCGGATGTGAACGGCATCCAGGTAGGGCAGGCCCTCCTGCCAGTAGTTCGGGTTGCGCTCCAGTGTCAGCTGCACGCCCGGCTGGAAGTCCGCAATCATGAACGGGCCGGTGCCGATCGGATTTGTATTGATGGTGCCGTCATCGACGCTTTCGTGCGCGATGATACCAACTGCCTTGCTGCTGGCCAGTTTGCTCAGGAAAGCCGGGTTCGGTGCATCAAGGGTGAACACCACGGTGCTGTCGCCTTCGGCGGCAACATCGGTGACACCTGCGAGCAGGTACGCCTGGCCCGAGGCAGTTTCCGGGTCGAGCATGCGGTCATAGGTGTATTCAACATCCGCTGCGGTGAAGTCACGACCGTTGCTGAACTGGACCCCGTCACGGAGGCTGAAGGTCCAGGTGAGCCCGTCGTCGGAGACTTCCCAGCTCTCGGCCAGCGAGGGATTCACGTTCTGGTCGGCGTCGAGCACCACCAGCGTGTCAAGCACGTTTTCCAGCACCTGCAGGCTGGAGCGGGCGCTGGTGATGTGCGGATCCAGGCCAACCGGGTCCTGGGCCCAGCCGGCCACCAGGGTGCCGCCGGACTGCTGGGCGCTGCCGAAGGTGGCAAGTGCCAATGCTCCGGTGATGAGTGCTGCAGTGATTCGTTTCATGCTTTCTCCTCCTTTTCGACCGGGATTTCCCAGTCCCAGACGCTCTTCTTGATGTCAACCACATGGATTGTCTCGGTGCTCAGCACCCCGTCGACGCTCAGCTTGCGCTGAAGGAATTCGTGCAGTTCACTTGCGCTGCGGTGCAGCGACTCAAAAACGAGGTTGTGGTTGCCGACGCCAATCGCGACGTAGCGGGCAGACGGCTCCCGGGCAAGATCGTCAGCCAGCGCCTCGAGTCTTGCCGGGGTGACCTTCACGTAGGTGGTGGCCAGGAACGGCACGCCCAGCTGCAGCGGATCAGTGACAGCAAGGATGCGCATCCAGCCCGACTCGCTCAGCCGGTTTACACGTTTGCGCACCATGCTTTCGGAGACGCCCAGCTGACGCGCAATATCACGGAAAGGACGGCGCCCATCCTGGCGCAGCAGATCAACAATGCGCTGATCCGCCTCGTTCAGTTGTGGGTACGTGACCTTGTCCATGTCCTCCCAGATGCAGTTTGTGGCTGGTTGCACTTTAGGCGAATTGCGGCTGAAGTGTCAACCTTTGTGACGCATTGCGTCGCTTCTGGTTGGGCGCTGGACGGTTTGCGCTTCTGTGGGGCTGGCGAGGGGCGCGTCTGCGGGGAGGTTTGCCACTGACAGGGCCTGCGTTGTTGGTTTGAATCGTTCTGATTTGGCAGAGCGATGGCAGGAGTGCTTCGCGTCGGCAGCCGGAACTGATAGCACAACATGCTGTATAATGACACCATGAGTCGAACGCAGGTGTACTTGGGTAAAGAGGAACTGGAACTGCTTGACCGGGCCGCCGTTGCCACCGGCGCATCCAGATCTGAACTGATTCGCCGGGCGGTCCGTCGGGCTTATGGAACCACCTCGGCAAGCGTGAGGCTGCAGGCCCTGGAAGCAAGTGCTGGCAGTTGGACCGGACGTCAGTTCACCGGCGCCGAATATGTGGAGTCGCTGCGTGGTGATTTGAACAAGCGTTTGAGTGAGTTGGACCTGGAGTGAAATCGCTGGATACAACGGTGGCGATAGATCATCTGCGTGGTCACGCTACTGCCACTGACCTGCTCCGCCAACTAATGAACGAAGGTCATGAACTGCTGGCCAGCGAATTGGTGCGTTTTGAATTGCTGTCCGGAGTAAGGCCGGCGGAAAGAGGGCAGCTTGAGCAATTCTTCAGCGCACTGATATGGATTCCGGTGGATGAACCGGTTGCGCGTGCAGCGGCGGGTCTCGCGCGGAACTATAAGGCGGCATTCAGTGGCATTGATACCGCTGACTACATAATTGCTGCTACTTCAGTTCTACTGGATGCCCCACTCCTGACTACCAACATCAGGCACTTCCCCATGCTGGAAGGTCTGGAACCAGCCTACCGTGGATGACTGCACACTGATCGAATCAGTCAGCTCCGACGGACAGCTCCACCTGTGCCGTGTCGCCTTCAGACAGGCTTTCAGCTTTGCGGATGGCTGCCTTGACCGGCAGGATATAGCCGCCGTCCTTCGGCCACATGGCTGTTTTCCATTCGGTAGCCCCGATCCGGGCGCGCACAGGAATCATGCCCCAGCCATAGGTCAGGAAACCGGAAGCCAGCTTGATTAGCTCAGCATGCTCGGGTGGCACGGTGATGAAATGGAACGGCGCGGGCCCGCGCCAGTACCAGATGGCGCCGCTGAAGCGAAAGTCCATGGTGCAGTTTAGACGACCAAGGCCGAGTCAAGTTTCAATACGTACCGTATTCGATTTTAATCAACGTGTTCTTCACCCGCTCGTAGCCGCGGATGCCGGTCAGGTGGTCAAGCGGGCGTTCGCGTAGCAAACGGGTTCACAATAGTAATCCCGTCAATTCGGCTCCCAACCGCAAGGTCTTCAGAAAGCAGATTCGGTAGCTCGCGCAGCCGGGCGACTGCCCACATCTGCGAATCGTAGAAAGACAGCTTGTGTTCACCGACGCCACGCAACGCCTCCCGGACGACACCGGGTGTTACCGGAAAAACCGTAAAAGACTCAAGTAGCGCCTGGATGTGTTCGCTTATGTCTTGAGGATGCCAGCGAGGCCGCATGCGGTTCAGGCAGACGTCAGACAGCTCACTGAGTGACTGGGATGACAGTGCTCCAGTTTTTGAAGCCACCAGATACTCGAGCCATTCGCTTGCCCGCACCTGCTTGGTCGGGCTGTTTGCATCCAATGCATAAACAAGGACGTTGGTGTCAACCAGGAAGTCCGGCATGGCTTCAGTCAGTTTTCCTGTCCGTCAGTTGCTCCATGCGTTCTTCATATAACGCGCTCCTGTCAAACGGCTGGTCCAGTCCGGATTGCGGATTGGACCATGCACGTCTGAGCTGAGACAGCGCCGCTGCATTGTCAGGGCGCCAGCTGCTCGGCGGCTGTGATTGTAGCGCCGTGTCAAGCGCCCGTCTGACGAGCTCGGCTTCGGAAACGCCGGTTTCTGCGGAGCGGCGTTTCAATGCCTCTTCCTGAGACTCCGTGATGTACAGCTGCTTACGCACCATATACATCAATGTACATCACGACCGCCCCAACTCTTTTACAATCAATCCGACAGCCTCATCCACGTGCAACTGCGCATCAACCCATACAGCCTCGCCTGGCCCGGGCTCCTCAAGCGCCGCAAACTGACTCTGCAGCAATGAAGCGGGCATGTAATGCCCCCGGCGCCGTGCAAGCCGCGCACTGATGAGCTCCATCGGGGCGCGTAGGTACACCAGCAGCACACGCTCCGCAATTCCTGCCAGCAACACCTCCCGGTAACCCTGTTTGAGTGCGGAGCAGGCAAGCACCACCCTGGGCGTGCCGGCCAGCAGCTCATGAAGCCGCTCCAGCCAGGGCGCCCGGTCTGCGTCAGTCAGCGGCACTCCCGCGCGCATCTTCTCCACGTTTTCGGGTGAATGGTAATCGTCGCCATCATGGAATTCCCAGCCCAGTTCCCGGGCAACCAGCCTGCCGACGTGCGTCTTGCCCACGCCGGAAACGCCCATCACCACAACAGCCGAGTACGCGCTCATGGGAGGCGCGACCGGTAGAGGATCTCGCCGGCCCGCGGCACGTACAGCACGCCCTCATCCTCACGCCCCGCGAATTCGGCCGGGTCGATGCCTGCGGGGTCAC
The DNA here is from genome assembly GCA_964587295.1 of uncultured bacterium. Lineage (GTDB taxonomy): Bacteria > Deinococcota > Deinococci > Deinococcales > Trueperaceae > CALDPK01. The sequence continues at coordinate 21,315 of CAZPLV010000003.1, read as the reverse complement.
GCCAGCCGAGTGCCAGTGCCTCGGTCTCGGACCTGGACAGGCCGGTGGACAGAGTCAGGCTCGCTCGCGGCAGTTCAACCCCATCCTCAAAGCGGCCGTCACCACGCACGTGGGTGGAGTGGGCCAGCACCCCGAGGGGAACGTCCCTGAACCGCTCCCACTGCTTCAGGAAATAGGGCAGCACGTGATAGCCGATACGGCGAATCTGCTCGCCGTGCACGCGGCTCACTTCAGACAGGTGCGGCGCATGCAGGATCAGTTCGCCGCCCTCCGCCAGTGCTGGTTCCAGCTTGTACATCGCCTTGCCGGCGGTCCACAGCTCCGGATAGATGGACGGTGCCACGCTCAGTATTTTCCTGAAGGGCCGCTCGACCCAGACGATGTGCCGCTCGCTGCTCATGTCAGCTGCACCGGACCAGGCTTCCTCATGCGGGCCGATGAACATGCCGCTCAGTTCGCCCCGTTCCACGATCAGCGCCGCCAGCGTGATTGGCATATCCAGCAGGCGCGCTGCCGCATGAATCATGGCGCGTACCGGCGTGTCCTTTATGCCGATGGTGCCGCGCACCCCGCTGAGCGCACCGAGCCAGTGGGTCACGTTGATCATGTCCTGGCCGCTGATTCCGGGGAACAGGTACTTGGCTCCGCCGCTGAAGCCGACCACCTCATGCGGGAAGGTCGGCCCCAGGATCAGGATTTCATCGTGCTCAAGGATGGTGCGGTTGATGAGCACATCCACGTCACCGCCGAGCGTTTCGTGCCATTTTCCTCCGGCTATTTCCTGAATCTGCGCCTGCCTGAGCGTGCCGATGCTGATCAGTGTGTCCGGCTCGTACCAGGCGTGGTTTATCAGCCGGACGTTGGCGGGAAGCTCTGTGGCGCCGACCAGCTTGAGGAGCTCAGCGTCGGAAAGGGGCGAATGGGTGCCCAGCGCCGCCATGAACGTCAGCTGGCGGGCGTCAGCCACAATGTCCGTGACGTGCCGGAACAGTTGCGGCAAGGGCACCGTGCGGGTGCCGTCCGGAATCAGCACCAGAACGCGTTTGTCTGTAAAGCGGCCGCTCAGGGCGCCAGCCAGGGTGGCGTGAACCTGCGCGTCAGTCAACAGTTCGCCGGGCGAAGCGGCCGCGCGCGCAAGCATCATGGTGTCAGCAGCACTTTCACGCCAGCTTTGCTCTGCACGGTCTGCAGTGCGCTCTCCCAGTCGGCCAGCCGGAAGCGGTGGGTGATGAGCCTGCCGTAATCGATGTGCCCGTCGGCAAGCAGCCGGATGGCGCGCGGCCAGGCCGTCGGCACCGTCGCGTTGCTGCCGGTCATCACGATCTCGCGGTAGCAGATCAGGTCCAGGTCCAGCTGCAGCGGTTTGCCGTACAGGCCCATCTGGCAGTAGCGGCCGCCGCGGGCGGTCAGGTTCAGCAGCATGTTTCCGGCTGGCGTGGCACCGGAGCATTCGACGGCAAGGTCGGCTCCCTCGGCCCCCAGCACGTCCCGCACGGCAGCACCGGGATCTTCCGGCACCTGGATGTCAATCGCATGATCTGCACCAAGTTCCAGCGTCAGGTGCAGCCTGCTGTCGTCCGCCGTTGTTCCCAGCATGGTGACGCTTGCCCCGGCAGCCTTGCAGGCCATGAGTGTAAGTAACCCGATAGGCCCCGGTCCGGTGATGATGACCCGGTCGCCAGCGTTGACCCGCGCCGTGTCAATCACGCCGTGCACCACGCAGGCCAACGGTTCCACCAGCGCACCGGCCTCGAGCGGCAAATGCTCCGGAATGCGGTGCAGGTTGCGGGCCGGAGTCCTCAGGAAACGTGCGAAAGCGCCGTCCTCGCGCGAGCCGATGCTGCGGCGCAGGTGGCACAGGTTGGGACGGCCTTTGCGGCAGTGAATGCATGCCTGACAGGTGCTGAAATAAGTCTCGGTGGTGACCCTGTCGCCAATCGCCCAGTCGTTGACACCCGGGCCGATTTCCGCAATCGTTCCGGCAACCTCGTGACCCAGCGTGACGGGCGGTTCGGTCACGAACTCATCAAGCCAGATGTGCAGGTCCGTGCCGCAAATACCGGCGGCGGCGACCTCGATAATCACCTCGCCTGGACCGGCAACCGGCTCGGGCACTTCCTGCAGTTCGACGTTGCCGGGGCCGCGGGCCAGTTTCCTGACCGCCAGCATCAGCCTTTCACTGCTCCCATGGTCAGGCCGGAAACTATGTAGCGCTGGATGAACAGCGTCAGCACGACCACCGGCAGGGTTATCAGCACCGCTGCGGCGCCCAGGCCGCCAAAGTCAATCTGGCCGTAGGAAATGAAGTTGAAGACGGCGACCGGCACGGGCCGGGTTTCCGGTCCCGACAGCACCAGGCTGAACAGGAACTGGTTCCAGCTGAATATGAACGCCAGGATGCTGGCAGCCACGATGCCCGGCGTGCTGACCGGCAGCACGATCCGGAAGAAAGTGGTCAGTCTGCCCGCACCGTCCACGAAGGCGGCTTCCTCCAGGTCAGGGGGAACGTCCTCGAAGAAACTGATCATGATCCATACGATCAGCGGCAGGCCGACTATCAGGTGGGTCATGGTCAGCGCCGTATAGGTGTCAATCATGCCCAGCTGCCGGAAAACCAGATACCAGGGAACCAGGTAGGTGATGTAGGGCGTGAGCCGGGCAACAAGAATGGCCAGGGCCAGACCGTTCTGCTTGAAGCGCGCGATGCTGTATGCCGCCGGCAGGCCCAGCACGAGTCCGAAGAAGGTGGATGCGGCCGCGATTATGAACGAGTTGACGGTGTAATCCAGGAAATTGTTGCGCTGGATGACATTGCGGTAATTGTCCAGGACCGGCTGGAACCACCAGACGGGAACCGGGCTGGTGTTGTCCACCTGGCTGCGGAAGCTGGTCAGGATCATCCAGTAGAACGGGAACAGGATGACGGCCAGCACTACAACCATCAGCGCGATAATGCCAATGCGTTTGAGCAGCTGTGCACGGCGATGCTGGCGGGCCGCAGCGCTTATTTCGGCTGTTGGGATCATCTCGTTCCCTTCCGGGCCAGGTTCAGGACTATGGCGATGCCCAGCACCAGGAACATCAGGAATATCAGCAGGGAGGCGGCGTATCCGGCGCGGAAGAACTCGAAGCCCATTTTGTAGGCGTACACATTCAGCGTTTCACTGGCCGTGCCCGGCCCGCCGGCCGTAATGACATAGATGATGTCGAACGTTTTCAGCGCGTCGATCGTGCGCAGCACCAGGGCCACCACCACGGCATTGCGGATGGAAGGCAGGGTGATGCTCCAGAAAATCTGCCAGCCGTTCGCGCCGTCAATCCGGGCAGCCTCGTAATACTCGGCAGGTACGCCCTGCAGCGCGGCAATAAGAATCAGTGAAACCATTGGTGTCCACTGCCATACGTCGACCATCACAAGTGACGGCAGGGCGAGCCGGGCGTCCGCTACCCAGATGGAGCGTTCAAGTCCCAGGGTTTCCAGAAAATAGTTGAGCACGCCCAGGCTGGGATCGAACATGAGCGCCCAGATAAGGGCGATCGCCACCGGAGTGGCCACCATGGGCAGGAGTATCACCGTGCGGATGAGACCCTTGGCGGGCATCTCCCGGCTGAACAGGACAGCGACGGCCATTCCCAGTACCAGCTGTACCGGTACGGCTATGCCAGTGAAAAAGAAAGTGTTGCGAACGCCGTTCCAGAAGCGGCGGTCATTCAGTGCGTCAGTGAAGTTATCCAGCCCGATAAGTTTGGGCGGCAGGCCGATGAACCAGTCATGCAGGGCGATATAGAAGTTCGCCAGCATGGGCAGCAGGACCAGGATGACGAGGGCCACGACTGCCGGCAGCGGAAACAGCCAGGCTGCGTTCCGTTCGAAGAAGCCTCCACCGCGGCCGGTCATCCTGTACCTGTGAACCGTTCCCCGCTGCGTGAGCGGGGAACGGCAGGTGTGAATCTCAGTTGCATTAAGTGCGTGTCAGTCGGCTTACCGGGTGCGCTCGACGGCCCTGTCGATCTCTTCAGCGGCCTGCTCGAGTGCCTGGGTCACATCGCCACCCTGCAGGGCAGTAACGATGGCCTGGCCGTACAGGTCGCGGACTTCAGGAACAGGGATGACGGGCGGGTTCCAGTCGGGCTGGCCGATGTTGAAGCTCTCGCGGGATGCTTCGTTCCAGTCCGCGGGTGCGGTTGCGGTGAACTCTTCAGCTTCCCAGGCGCTCTCACGGGCAGCGGGCACGCCGCTGAGGAGGGTGCTCAGCTGGTTCTCCTTGGACAGGGCCCACTGGATGAACAGCCATGATGCTTCGGGGTTCTCGGAGGCGTGGTTGATGACCATGCCCCACACGAGCACTGCGGGATGGCTTCCTGCCGGACCGGCGGGCAGCACGGCATAGCCGGTGTTTTCGGCAACTTCAGGCTGGGTCTGCGCCGGATCCTCGATGTTCGAGCGGAACACGTTGGCGTCCAGAATCATGGCCACCTGGCCCTGGCCGTACAGGCCGAGCACCTGGGCCCAGTGGAAGTTGGCGGGTCCCGGAGGGCCGTAGTTGCGGAGCAGGTTGGCGTAGTAGTTCAGGGCTGCCTGGCTCTCCTCACTGGCAAGAGCGGAGCTGCCATCGTCGTTGAGCCACTGGCCGCCGAAGCTGTAAAGCAGGTTCACGATCTGACTGGTGGCGGCAGCGCCCTGACCGCGCATGGCGAAGCCGGCAACGCCGTCCTTATGCAGCGCTGCAGCGTACTCCTCGAGCTCCTCGAGCGTCTCGGGCGGGCCGTCAAAGCCGGCTTCCTCCAGCAGGTCCTTGCGGTAGAAGAGCAGGCTGGACTCAATCTGCAGCGGCAGGCCGATCAGGCCGGCATCCGTGCGGAATGAATCAAGTGCACCGGTGAAAAAGTCATCCAGATCCAGATCCGGATGGGTCACAGAGGAATCTGCAACCAGGTCATCGATGCTGCGCACCCAGCCGGCACCGCCGTACTGAGCGCCCACCTGGCCGGGCATGAACATGTAGCCGTCCAGGGAGCTGGCACCGCTGGCAACCTCAAGCAGGCGGCGCTGACGGAACTGGTCCTCCGGGTAGGTTTCCAGGGTCACGTCAATCCCGGTCAGCTCCTCGAACTCGGCCACATGGGGCTCGAGCCAGGTGGTGAACGGGTGATTGTTCATCATGAAGCGGATTGAGGTGCCTTCCTGCTGCCGCCAGTCAAAATCCTGGGCGGACGCAACCGCAAAGCCGGCGATAAGGCTTCCAGCTGCGAGGATACTGGTGAGTCGTTTCATCACTAAACCTCCAGGCGGGAAAAACCCGCATTCAGATTGACTTCGGATCTGAGTATACCCGGGCACCCCGCGGCATTACACTGTTGCCATGCAGTACGACGTCAAAACTCCGGAACAGTACCTGGCTGCGCTTGACCCTGACTGGCGCAGGCAGACGCTGCTGGAGCTGCGTGCGCTGCTGCTTGAGCTCGGCCCGCATCTCGCTGAGTCAATCCGTTACCGCATGCTGAGTTTCGATGATGCCGAGGGCGGCCTGTTCGCGCTTAATGCCCAGAAGCACTACGTGAGCCTGTACGTCGGGGATATTGCCAAAGTGGACCCTGACGGAGAACTGCTCGCCGGCTTGAACCTGGGCAAGGGCTGCATCCGCTTCAGCAAAACAAAGAAGGTTGCTGACACGGAAATCCGGACGTTCATTGAGCGTGCCCTGCAGTTGCGACAAACCGGTGGCGATATCGACTGCTGACGGTTTGCCGTTAGAGTGTGTGGATGCTCCGGCACAGCTGTCAATCTGCTTCACGTAACGGGAGCCTGTCTTGAAGGCCCGGCAGCATGCTGCCCTGCTCGCGACTCCTGCCCTGATAGTGTTCGCGCTGTTCAGCATCTGGCCGCTGGTCAGTGTCATCCGCTACGCCACCTGGCGCTGGACCGGCACCTCGGAGCCGATGCCGGCAGGGCTGGCCAATTTCAGCCGGCTGCTGAGTGATCAGGCGCTGTGGGAATCGCTCGGTATTACCGCCATTTTTGCCGTCATAACAGTGCCGCTTTTTCTGGTCCTGTCGATCAGCATCGCCCTGGCTATCGAGAACACGCGTATGGAACGGTTCATCAAGGCGCTGCTGTTCGCGCCCGGGCTCATTACCGTGTCCGGCTCGGCAATTGCCTGGTATCTGCTCTACAATCCGGATTTCGGCCTGCTGCTGGAACTGACCGGCTTCAGCCTGCCCTGGAACAGTCAGCCCTGGGCCGCACTGGCTCTGATCATCCTGTTCACACTGTGGCAGCAGACGGGATACGGCGTGCTGGTCGCTTCCGCGGCCTTGCGGGGCATCCCGCTGGACGTGAAGGAAGCCGCCCGCATTGACGGTGCCGATGAAAGTCAGGTCCGCAGCAAAATTGTGCTGCCGCTGCTGGCGCCGGTGGTGGTGTTCCTCACGGTTGTCGGCACGGTCTTTGCCCTGCAGGCGTACACCGCGGTTTACCTGCTGACCCGTGGCGGCCCGTTCGGCAGCACCCGGGTCATTGGCTACTACCTTTATGAAGTGGCGTTCGAACGGTTCGACCTGGGCTACGGTGCGGCAGTAACAATCGTACTGATGGTCATCACCCTGGCGGTTGCGCTGCTTCAGGCGACGCTGCTTGGCGGCAGGGCCAGACGGGCGGTGGGTGCATGATTGCCTTGCGCATCATCACCGCAGTTTTCTGTGTCTTTGTGGCCGTGCCGCTGCTGTGGCTCGCCTGGGCGGCGTTCCTGCCGGCTGAAGCAATCGTGCAGGCCAACCTGGCCACGTTCGGCTTCAGTCTGGAGAACTTCCGGGACCTGCCGGGCAGCGGTCTGGGCCGGGCGATGGGCATATCTTTCCTGGCCACCGGCCTGGTGGTGCTGGGTCAGCTTGCTTTCGGGCTGGGTGCGGCCTACGCGATCCGCAATGGTCTGAAAGTGCAGGCGATCATCCTGGCATTGCTGGCGCTCCCCACGGAACTGCTGCTGGTTCCGCTCTACCGGCAGCTGGGGACACTGAATCTGCTGGACACGCTGGGCGCCCTGATTTTGCCGTTCCTGGCCAGCCCGCTGGTGATATTCCTGCTGGTGCAGGCACTGCGGCGTGTGCCCTGGGAACTCGTCGAGGCGGCACGTCTTGACGGGGCGGGTGAAATCACGATTGCCACGCGCGTGATTGCGCCGGTCCTGCGGCCCGACCTGCTGGCAACGGGAGTGCTGGCCTTTGCGGCCCACTGGAACCTTGTGCTGTACCCGCGCGTGACCACCGGTGAGTCGCTGTGGACCGTGCAGGCGCTCCTTGTTGACCTGCTGCGCACAAGGCAGTTCGACTGGGGCCTGCTGGGCGCTGCAGCCCTGGTCGCGAGCCTGCCGATTATCGTACTCTTTGTAGTATTCGAGAAACGAATCATCCGGGTCTTTGAGTCCGGGTTCAGATAGGGGTTGAGTTGATGACGTTCAGAAAAGGACTGGCGTTGCTGCTGCTGGCGCTGGGCAGCATGGCTGCCGCCCAGACAACGGTGACGTTCTGGCATTCGATGGGTGGTGCGGAGGAAGCGGTCAATGAACTGGCTGCGACTTTCAATGCCGCGCAATCGGAATACCGGGTTGATGCGCAGTATGTGGGCGGCTATCCGGAAGCACAGACAAGACTGGTCGCGGCTTTCGGCACCTCTGCTGCACCGGTGCTGTTCCAGGCGGAAGTCGGCTACTGGCCGCGCCTGGTGTTTGACGGAGCCCTGCAGGATCTGAGTGAGGAAGTCGCCGGCCTGGATGAGGAGTTCATTGCTGACTTCTATCCCGGCCTGTGGGCTTACGGTGAGCTGAACGGTGGCCGTTATGGCCTGCCCTGGAACAGTTCGACCCCGGTGATGTACTACAACGCTGACGCGCTGGAGCGCGCTGGCCTCACCCCGCCGGCTACCTGGGACGAGTTTGCTGCTGCAGCGCGGCAACTGACCTCCCGGCAGGGGCAGGGTGCCGCTTTTGTGGGTGATTCCTGGCTGTTTGAAATGATCGTGCTGAGCATGGGTGGCGAACTGGTGCTCGGGGACGGCACGCCGAACTTCGAGAGTGAAGAGGCGCTGGCAGCCCTCACGATGCTTAGCGAGCTTGTGCGGGATGGCTCAATGGCCTATTACTCAACGACTGAAAGGACCGCCGCAATCCTGACCTTCGTGCGCACCCGTGCCATGATGACCTTCGCAAGCATCGCCAACTGGCCTGACGTCAGGCGTTTCTCCATCGGCTTCACCATTGCCGCCCATCCGGTGCCGTCCATTCCCGGCGCCAGCGTTCCGCTCGGCGGCGCACAGCTGGCGGTACTGAACAGCGCAACCGACGAGGAGCGGGCGGGAGCCTTTGCGTTCTGGCAGTTCCTGATGGAACCGGAGAACCTCGCCTTCTGGATCCGCGATTCCTACTACATTCCGGTCCGTCGGTCTGCCCTGCCACTGCTCGAGGAGTTTTACGCCGAAGACCCCAACCGCGGTGCGGCCCGGGAGCAGCTTGAACTGGCCGTGCCCCGTCCGCGGGTAGCCGACTTCAACTCCTGGCGCGGCGTGCTTGACGAAATGCTGGATCGGGCACTCCGTGGCGGTGCGGCTCCGGCCGAAGCGCTCTCCGAAGCGCAGCGACGGGCAGTCGAGGGCTTCTGATGAAACTCGGTTACTCGCCGGTCTCGGTCGCGATACTCGACCTGAATCAGGCGTTCAGGCTGGCGGCCGAACTGGAGCTGGACTTCATCGAACTCAGTTATGACCTGCACGAAGCACTGCCTGCGGCACTGAAAGCCAGCCTGGTGAAGGAACTTACCGGTGCCACGGGAATCGGCACCACCGTGCACCTCAGTTACATCGACCTGAACCTGGCATCGGTCATTCCCGCAGCCCGCAGGACCGCAGTGGAACGCACCCGGCAGGGCCTTGACTTTGCTGGCGAGATTGGTGCCAGCTGCGGCGTGCTGCACAGCGGCCGTAATCTGATTCCGTTCAGGGAGGCTGCCATGCTGGCAACCCAGGCGCTGAACGAATCACTCGCTGAACTGACAGATCCGGCGGTACCGGTGGCGCTGGAAAATCTGGTGCTTTCCGAGGCTGATCTGGTGCGCGACGCGGATCAGCTCCGTGATCTGACGACGCACAACGGTTTCGGCAATTGCCTTGACTTCGGTCACGCGCAGGTTGAGGCAGTTGCGAAAGGGATGGACGTGATGACGACCATAGGCAATTACCTGGAATCAATGGGCAACAGCCTGATTCACCTGCACCTGCACAACAATTCCGGGCAGGATGATGAGCACCGGGCGACGAATGACGGCGCACTTGACTATGAGGCAATACTGGGCAGGCTCGAGGGTTTCAGCGGCACAGCCTGTCTGGAAATCATGGGGGACGAGTCAGCAGTACGGGCCAGCGTGAAGCACATGCGGGAGCTGGGCGTCCGATGAACGGCGCGCAGGCACTGCTGGCGATCGTCGTGGGCGCCCTCATATTCGCCGCGGTGGAGGTCGCCAGCCAGCAGCTGGGCCTGTTCACGGCAATCACTGCCTGGTGGTGGCTGGACGCGATTGCCTACGGGCTGGGAGCGTTGCTGGTGCGGCTGATACTGTCACCGCTGTTCCGGCGCAGTGCCGGTGCAGCCGCAAAGGTTTTCGCTGTGCTGCTGTTCCTGATTCTGTTTCCGCTCGCCACCGGGCTGCTGGGCGGCCTCCTTGACCTGACGGTCGGCGGCGGCTGGGGTTCGGCCGGTCTGGTTCGCGGAGCCTTCACGGTTACGCCCATCAACGTGCTCATGGCTTTTGCGCTCGAACTGTGGTTCGTGGCAGTGCCGGCGACAGTTATCGGGGCGCTTGTGCTTCTGTTCAGCGCGCCGGCCAGGCGCCGGTTCTGAACTGTGGTGACGCCAGTTTACGGTGCCGGATTCTCGACCAGCGCCACATGCGCGATGTAGGAGCGCTGGTGCCCTGCGGCCGGCCTGGCGAGGTAGCTGTTCAGCAGCGCCTCCAGTTCGTTCTTCAGTTGCAGTGCATCCGCACGGTTCAGCTGCAGCCGGACCCAGCTGTTGCTGAGTGGCATGTCCGGCTGCGGACTGCTGCTGGGAACGATATGAAACGCGGCCTGGCCATCGACACGCGAATAGCGGACGTTCCAGCCGCGTGAATACTTCCGGCCGGTGGCAGCAACCGCACTGAGGAAGCTCTGCCAGATCGGTTCGAAGTGAAGCAGAAGCGTTTCGACGTCGCTCGTGGGCAGCAACTCGAGTGGCATGGTGAATGAATCGGCCACCGACTGGTAGACAGCCGAATGGTGGCGGCCACTGACAGTCGTGCCCACCCTGCTGATGAGACCCAGGCTCAGAAGCTGCCGGGTCCAGTAATGCATCCGCTGTGCACTTATGCCCAGTTCGGCCGCGGCCGCTGCAACAGTGGATGCCTTGCCCAGAAACGGATCCAGATGCCGGCTGCGGCTGCGGTCGCTCAGGAATTCGGCTACCTCTTGGCTGCTGACTTCGCTGTCTGAAAGCACGCCCCAACCGTACCATTCAACTGACTATCTCCAGTTTTAATCGTCAGCCTGCTAGTTTCATGCAGCTGCCGGGGGTGGCAGCCGGGGAGGACGACTATGAAGATGATTTTCTTGCGCGGCGGCTGGCTGCCGGGCCTGGTTCTGCTGCTGGCAGCCTGCGGTTCAGGCACGACGGATGGACAACCGGATCCGGGTGGTCCGCCGGTCGGAGGCCGGCCGAATCCGTTCAGCGGCACGATGGTTGCGGCAGGCAGCTCGCAGGTTCTGACTATTGACCTGTCCGCTGACGGGCAGTGGATAGAGCGCCTGGACAGCAGCGTCTATGAGACGCTGGCGGTTCAGCCAGAGCGGAATGAGCTGCTTGCGGCTTCAGTATCTTTCGGATCTCCGCTGATCGTGCGGAGCTACAGCCTTGCCAACTACTCGCTTACTGATACTTTCGTATGGCCGGACAGTGACACGAGGGATGTAGGCCGGGTGAACGGACTGGCCGTGTCACCGAACGGTACGCATCTGGCAGCGGTTCTGGAAGGACTCGGAGAGCCGTTTCTTGAGATTGTCGAACGGGACACGAAACTGATCAGGTTCACCGGCTACCTGGGCATGACCGGCAGTGACCTGCTCTGGCTCAGCGATGATCTGCTTGTGCTGAGTACGCACATTGATGATCCCGCCGGGGAAGTGGCCGGCGGCATCGTGACGGTGTCGCTGACGGAACTGGCCAGCGGCAGTGAAACAGTCACCCTGAACCTGCTGGTCGGTTTCGGAACAGACGAATGGGCCGCTGCCAAACCGTTCGACTTCACTTTCTCGCACGACAGGACGCAGATTGCCTATGCCTGGAATTCAGACATCTGGGTCAAGAGCCTGACAGACAACAGCCCGCCGCATCAACTGACCACCGGTCCCTCAGGATTGGTCGGGCCCGCTTTCTCACCGGATGGCAATGCCATCGCCCTGGTGGAGTACCAGCGCTACACCCTGCGGGATACTTTCATCATCCCCAACCACCGCCACGATCCACTGTTCATTGACGGAACCTCTGCAGGAACCCAGGCTTTCCTGCTCGAGGCCGCAACGCTGGTGAACGAGATAATGCTCTGGGAGTAAGCAGCAGAAGGGCCGGCATACCCTCAGCTGAGGGTACGCCGGCCCTTTCGTCAGCAGATGCAGTTACCGGATGCCGGAGCGGACGCGCTCGACGTCGGCCGGGGTGACAGTCGGAGCTTCATTTCCCCAGCTGGTGCGTTCGTGATTGACGATCAGTGCCACATCTTCATCACTCAGCTGGTCGGCGAAGCCCGGCATGTGCACCATGTACTCAACACCGTCTATGGTGCTGCCCTGGGCACCGCTCAGCACCACGTTGATGTGCTGGGCGCCGTTTTCATTCAGAACGACAGGGTCGCCGGCGAGCGGCGGGAAGAAGCCCGGCATGCCTGCGCCGTCGGCCATGTGGCAGCTGGCGCACAAGTTCGAGTACAGCAGGGCGCCCTGGCGGGCATCGTCCGCGCTGGTATCGGTCACGGCGACAGGCTCCTCCTGTGCGCGGGTCACCAGCGGCTGATACGTCGGCGAGTCTGCGAACCGTTCAGTCGGACTCCACTGGCCGACGAAATAGAACGTTCCCCAGGCAACTATGGCAATGGCCAGCACCCAGATCCAGGTGGGTATTGCGGCCGGGGTTTCGGCACGGGAGGCTTCCCAGTTCGGCTCGTTCGCGCCCCCGTAGGAATTGACCAGAACGGGAATCGTGCCCTCGAGCACATCGTTGTGACTGATGCCCTGCACCGCGATGCCGGGGCCGTTGCGGACGGTGAAAGGTACGTGGCGTACACCCATGTGGCCGTGCGCGTCATACGCCTCGATGCGCAGGTTGTGCTCACCGTCAGCGAGCCGTGTTGTATCCAGCTCGAAGCGCAGCGGCGGGGAGTACTCGGCCACGGGTTCCTGGGCGTCGTCGAGGTAGACGCAAACGTAGTTTCTGGGCCGGTTACTCAACCTGATCAGCCCTTTCAAGCTCCAGAACCTGGTGCATGATCTCCGGATGGTTGTTGCGGCTTTTGGGCAGCAGGTACCTGAAGGTGTAATAGACGCTTATCAGCACGGTGACGGTAGAGACGGCGATGATCACGTAGTCAAGCCAGCCGACCTGATGCGTCACGTAGTGGCCCTCGAGAGACGTTGCGAATCCATCGCGCAGCTGCTCGTTCATTCGCCGGCCTCGCGCACTGCGGTCACGTCTTCTTCGGTGACGGTTGCGCCATCGTTGCCCCAGCTGGTGCGTTCATGGTTGATTACAGCGGCGATGTTCTCGTCGCTGAGATGGCTGAAGCCCGGCATTGGCGAGGCGTAGTCGATGCCGTCGATTGTCTTGCCCTGCAGACCGAACAGTGTGGTGTGAATGTGCTCAGTCGGTTCACTGTCCAGCACTACGCTGTTGCCGGCCAATGGCGGGAAGGCTCCGGGCAGGCCCATGCCGTTTGCCTGGTGGCAACTGGCGCAGTTGGCGCTGTAAAGGGGTGCACCATCGGGCAGACCGGTTGCGCCTGTCGCCGCCGTCTGCTCACTGGCGGCACCATGGCCGCCGTGCAGCGGACCGCTGATTTCCAGCGGTGCCTGACGCAGGGCAAGCATGTAGGCGACGAGCGCTTCGCCCTTTTCATTGGGCACGACCACTCCCGCGGAAGGGGAGTATGCGTCAGGCAACGGAATGACCAGGTCGGCCTCGTCCGCCTCGGCCTTGACCTCAAACAGCCAGGGGTAGCTGGGCATCACGCTTGCAGGTACCACCGAGCGGGGGTTGTACAGGTGCATGTACTGCCAGATTTCACTGGGCTGGCGGGTGCCGACGTCACTCAGGTCAGGGCCGGTGCGCTGGGTTCCCAGCAGCGCCGGGGTGGCGCGTAGCCAGTCAAGCTGACCGGTGCTGGCCCAGTCACCCGGTGTGGAGGGACGGCCATAAGCCAGGTCCTGTTCGAGCGGGCGGATCTGCTGGGTGTGGCAGGCGATGCAGCCTTCGGCCACGTACACCTGCAGGCCGGCTGTTTCAAGGTCAGTGAATTCCACCATGCCTTCAGTGGGCTGGTTGTTGCCCTGCACCCACAGGGCGGGGAAGACGGCGATGGTGAGTGACAGGGCCAGGAAGCCGAAGAAAATCAGGCCGATAAGCAGCTTGTGGTTCTTGTGATAGTCGAGCCTCATGCTGCTGCCTCGCTGACGACTGGAGTCTTGGTGACGGCCGGCATCTCAGCTCGTGCCGGGCGCATGACCCACATGTTGTAGATGAAGACGAAGTGCGACAGGAGCATCATGGAACCGCCGATGGCGCGCCAGAGCCAGTGCGGAGCCATCAGGATTACGGAATCGATGAAGGCGTTGCCTTCGATCCAGCTCATTCCCTGCAGCGTGCCCCCGATCATGAGAGGGACGGTGTAAACCAGCATGCCCACCAGGGCAAGCCAGAAGTGAATGCCGACTGAAACGCGGTTCGGTTCGCGCCTGGTGAGCTTGGGTAGCAGCCCGTATATGGCGCCCCAGAGCAAGAAGGCGACGAAGCCGTACATGGTCTGGTGCGAGTGGGCGACGGTGAAGTTGGTGAAGTGCCACACTTCGTTGAGGGAACGCAGGGCTTCAAGTGAACCCTGGAACGAGAAGATGAAGTAACTGAGCGTTCCGGCCAGGATGAACGGCAGGCTGTAGCTGCGCCGGATGGTGCGGCCGCTGCCGCGCATGGTCATCAGGAAGTTGCCGGTGCCGGCGGCCAGGGTGATGACCATGCCGAAACTGAATACAATGCCGATGGTCTGCAGCCACCACGGGATGGGGCTGAACACGAAGTGGTGCGAACCGATGAGCGTGTAGAACACCATCTGTGTCCAGAAGGCCAGCACGCCCAGCGAATACGAGTAGATTGGTTTGTTCAGCAGTGCCGGGAGCGCGTAGTAGGTGACGCCCAGTGCCAGTGGAGTGAACCACATTCCCACGCCCATGTGCATGTAGTAGCCCTGGATGACCGTCTGGCTGATGCCGTCCTGAGTGTAGAACGGCAGGTAGCCGATGATGATCACGACTATCGTCCAGGCGATGGCCGCCATGATGTACCAGTTGCTGATGTATATGTCCTCGGTCGCTCGCTTGGCGATGGTCATGTACAGGTTGTGGAACATCAGCACCACACCGGATGCGAACAGCGCCATGACGGGCCAGACGAACTCGCGGTATTCCTGACCGCTGTTGTTGATGCCCATCATCAGGCAGACCACGCCGGCTATGACGGCAATGTTCAGAATCCAGAAGCTGATCCAGGCGTTGCGGATGCTGTACAGCTGCCTCTGGCTGGTGCGCGGCACGATGTAAAGCGCCAGGCCGATTGCGGCGAGTGAGCCCCAGCCCCAGAAGACGGCGTTGGTGTGGACGGGCCGGAGTCGGCCGAACGAGAGCCAGGCAACCGAATCAATGTCGGGAGAGACAAACTTGATACCCAGATACTCCCCGACACTCGTGCCGAAAAGCAGCCAGGCGGCTGCGGCCATGATGTAAGCGAACACCAGCCTGACCAGTTCGGGGGTCAGCCGGCCACCTTCCGCTGGATTGACCGGGATGTTGGCCGTGGTTTGCGCCAGCGGTTCAGCGTTGTAAGACATTTGTACCTACCTCTCAGATTGCCCTCCAATTAACGTGGAGTGCTTTATCCAAGAATCGGACTTTCAGCTGCATTACCGGAGGGACAAACGTCCCCTTTCGTGTCAGGGAGCTGTTTTCTGCCGTATATGACACTCCGCGGAGACAGGTGTCAAAGTCCTGCAGATCTTCCGCTCCTGATATGTTCAGACATGCTGACCACCCAACTCGATGTTTCCCGAATCAGGCAGGATTTTCCTGCGCTTGCTCACGGACTCGCGTACTTTGATGGACCCGGTGGCACCCAGACGCCCACGCAGGTCGCCGAGGCCATCACCAGAACGCTGAGCGGTCCACTGTCCAACCGTGGAACAGCCTCCCTTTCACAGCAGAACGCGGATAATGCGGTACTGGCGTTCCGCTCGGCCATGGCGGACTTCCTGGACGCAGAGCCGGGAGGAGTCATTTACGGCCGCTCCGCCACGGCCCTCACGTTTGACATGGCCCGCACGCTTGTCAAGGATTGGCAACCAGGCGATGAGGTCGTGGTCACGCGCCTTGATCACGATTGCAACGTCCGGCCCTGGGTGCTGGCGGCAGAAGCCGTCGGAGCCGTCATCCACTGGGCTGATTTCGACGTGACGACCGGCGAACTGCCCGCTGAGGCAGTAGCAGGACTGCTGACCGAGCGTACGAAGCTGGTGGCAGTCACTGCGGCATCGAACCTGATCGGCACCATGCCGGATGTGCAGGCAATCGCCGCGGCGGTACACGAGCGTGGCGCATTGGTTTACGTGGACGGCGTGCATGCAGTCGCTCACGAACTGCTGTCTTTCAGGCAGCTTGGCGTGGACTTCCTGGTCTGCTCGCCCTACAAGTTCCTGGGCCCGCATTGCGGCGTGCTGGTCGCTGATCCGCAGCTGCTCGAAACCCTGTGGCCGGACAAACTGGTGCCGTCAGCGGACAATGTGCCGGAGCGGTTCGAGCACGGCACGCTGCCGTACGAGATCATGGCCGGCGCCACTGCGGCAGTTGATTACCTTGCCAGCATCGCCCGTGATTCTGCTCGTTCGCGCCGGGAGCGCCTGGCCCTGTCTTACGCCCAGCTGCATGAGCACGAGAGCGGGCTGCGTGAACGAATCGAGTCGGTCACGGCTGGTTTGCCTGGTGTAACCAACTGGTCCCGCGCCGGCAAACGGACGCCAACGCTGCTGTTCACCTTCGCCCACCAGCCAGCCCAGGCAGTCGCCGCACAGCTGCTGGAGGCCGGGGTGTTGGCTCCGGCCGGACATTTCTATGCCTGGGAGGCCGCCCACCACCTGGGCCTTGGCGCTGAAGGCGGACTGCGGGTCGGCCTCGCACCGTATTCGAGTGAAGAGGATGTGGACCGGCTGCTGGAAGTGCTCACTGCGCTCTGAGTCCTGAACCGGTTGTCCGGCTGTGCTTGCCTGCTGAGTTCGGGCGCGTTGGTCACGTATATACTGGCCCCCATAAAGCACTGCAGGCTGGTGCCTGCTGAAGGTGGGCTCATGCCAGGATTCACACTCACAATCGCCGGACTGACGCTCCGTTGACAACCGCAGCTGCACCACGCGCAAAAACCTACTTCAGTGTGCTGGTCATCCTTGGACTGACGCATTTCCTGAATGACCTGATGCAGTCGCTCATCCCGGCGGCCTATCCGATCCTGCGTGATGCTTACTCGCTTGATTACGTGCAGATTGGCTTCATCACCCTGACCTTCCAGATTGCCGGTTCGCTGCTGCAGCCGGTCGTGGGCATAATCTCCGACAGGCGGCCCATGCCGTACTCGCCGGTGGTGGGCATGATGTTCACCCTGTCCGGCCTGGTCAGTCTGGCATTTGCCCAGAGTTACGGCGGCATCCTGCTGTCCGTCGCCAGCATCGGCATCGGCTCATCGATTTTCCATCCGGAAGCAACCCGCATGGCCCGCTACGCGGCCGGTGGCAAACAGGGCCTGGCCCAGGGAATCTTCCAGGTTGGCGGGCAGGCCGGCGGGGCACTCGGCCCTGTGATGGCGGCACTAATTGTTGTGCCATTCGGCCAGCCGAGCCTCGCCTGGTTCGCGGTAGCGGCCTTGCTGGCGATGCTGCTGCTCGCCTGGATAGGCAGCAGACAGCGTGAAATCAGTGCAGCGTTCAGTGCGATGCGGGCCAGTGTCGGCAAAGCCGGCGAAGAGGTTCATCACGCCGCTGCCACCATTGCCGTCGGCATCACCGTACTGACGCTGCTGATGTTCTCGAAGAACGCATACAGCGAGAGTTTCAGGTCGTTCTACACGTTCTATCTGATTGAACGGTTCGACCTGTCGATTCAGTCGTCGCAGCTGATGCTGTTCGTGTTCCTGGCCGCAGCCGCCGTAGGTGTGCTTATCGGCGGCATCGTCGGTGACCGGATCGGCCGCTACCGGGTCATCTGGTTCTCGATTCTGGGCCCGTTGCCGCTGACGCTGATGCTGCCGTACGTGGACCTGTTCTGGACCGGTGTGCTGACCATCCTGATAAACCTGATTATGGCCAGCGCCTTCGCCTCAATCCTGATTTACGCAATGGACTTGCTGCCCAACCGTATCGGCCTGATCGGCGGACTGTTTTACGGACTCAACTTCGGACTGGGCGGACTGGCTGCCGCAATTCTGGGTGGGCTGGCGGACAACTACGGTGTTGAAGCCGTGTTCAGGATCTGTTCATTCCTGCCGCTGGCCGGGTTGTTGGCGTGGTTCCTGCCGAGGTTGGAGCGGACGTAAAACACGCCGACCTGTGCAGCATTGCAGGTCAGAAAAGCCCTGCTGACGCACAGTGACTGGTTGAACTGCCTACGAATGATCAGCCGGCAGCCGCCGCCAGAATCTCGCCAAGCCTGTCTTCAAGCTCCAGCAGTTCAAGCCCAAGCGCAGTCCTGGCCGGTTCCGGCTCCCCGGTGTTGCCAGCCAGCAGCATCAGCAGCTCATCCCGGGTAATCGGTGGGTTGGGCAGCAACCGGAACAGCCTGGTGCCAAGGTGCATAAGCGGCAACGGCACGTTCAGCAGCGGCTTCCTGAGTCCGAGTTCCGAACGGACAAGCAGCAGCAGCTCCCGCAAGGTGTAGTCACGCGGCCCGACCAGGTCGAAGCTGTGCTGCACGGTTGCCGTCCGCACCAGTGCCCGGCTGAATGCCATGGCAACATCGAGGATGGCAATGGGCCTGAACGGATACTCACCTGTGCCCACCACCGGCACGACTGGTGGCTGCCGCACCAGGTTCCGCAGAACATTGCCAAAGAAGTCATCGCCCACGCCGAAGATCAGGCTGGGCCGCATGATGGTCCAGTCCAGGTCAGATTCCCTGACGAGCTGTTCGGCTGCGGCTTTGGTGCTCTGGTACCTGCTGTCTGCATCTGCGTGAGCACCGAGAGCGCTCATGTGCACCAGCCGCCGGACTCCACCCGCCTGCATTGCTGCGATTACATTGCGTGTGCCGCTGACGTGCACCTCTTCAAAAGTTGCGCTGTTGTGTTCACGGATGATGCCGACCAGGTGGATTACGGCGTCTGCATCTTTGAGTGCTTCCTGCAGACCCGCGCCAGTGGTCACGTCACCCTCAATGTGCTCAATGCCGGAAGGGATGCCCTCCGCGCTTCGACTGAGCCCTCTGACCTGGTGACCGTCGGTCACGAGTTGCCGGCAAACATGCGTGCCGACAAAGCCCGTCGCGCCTGTAACCGCTACTTTCATGGATTCAGTGGTTGCTGTCATGCTCAGTCCCCGCCCGCGCCATCAGATGATGAGTCGCTGATTGCATCAATCATGGCATGCACGGCTGCATTACCCCCAAGCCGTCAACCTCCCCGTCCACTGCAAGTGATAACCGGTTGATGGCAGCGGGTGTACCTTACGGACATCGCCGACGCCAGGCAGGCGTCGCTGAACTTGCAAGGGAGGTAACACATGCGCTTCATCAACAAGCAGTTCCCGTTAGCGGCTCTGGTCAGCCTTTTGTTCCTGGCGGCCTGCGGTGGGCAACCACCGGCTTCACCGGCCGGCGCCACCATCACCGTCACATCGGCAACCGCTGTCAGCCAGGTGAACTACGTTCTCACCGGCAGCATTGAGCTCCCCGCACCGGGAAGTGCCTCCCTTGAGTACAGTCTCAATGACAGCGACTGGATGGAACAGAGCCTGACCAATTTGCCTGATTTCAGCATTGCCCTGACGCTGCGCGAGGGCGAGAACAAGATCTCACTGGCACTCACCACTGCTGCTGACGTCAGGACCGAGCAGGATGTCATCGTCACTGTGACAGCCACGAAGGGGCCACGAATCAGCCTGGATTCCCCGTCCCATTCGACCACCAGCAGTTACACGCTGAGCGGTTTCGTGTTTGAGGACGCTGCGATCACCAGCGCCGGATACCAGCTCAATGGTGCGCCAGAGGTCGAGCTGACGCTGGATGACAGTGGTGCATTCAGCGCGGAGCTGGAACTGGCGCCAGCTGAGAACCAGATACGGGTAACCGCCAGCGACGAAGCGGGCCACAGCAACAGCAGCACCCTGCTGGTTACTTATGACCCGCAGATAGCCGGGGTGACGGCTGCCCCAATGGCTGCCCAACGGGGTGAGCTGGTAGTGCTCAGCGGCAGCAATTTTGGGGACACCGGCGGCACAGTGCTCATGGGCGAAGTGGAGGCTGAAGTGGAAGCCTGGAGTGCCACCGAGATAACAGTGCGCGTGCCCCGCACCGGGGTGAGCGGCTGGGTGGACATCACTATTGACAGTCCAGTCAGCAGCTTTTTCCTCCCCGGGTTCTTTGCGGGACTGGAAATCACAGCCGCGGACCTGTCGGCCGCGATCGCAGCTGCTGACCCGCCGCCGGGAAGCGCCATACTGCTGAGTGGATCCGATTACTTTCTGACCCAAGCCACGGACCACCAGGACCCAGCCAACTACCTGGGGGGAGTCAGCCTGTATGGCGCTCCGACCGACGGGGAGCCGGTTACCGAACTCCGCTCGGCAAGCGGAATGCTGCTGCTGTCTACCAGTCGCGCTTTCGGCATGCAGCTGCAGGACCTGGTCATCAGTACCCATTCGCTCCGAGTGAGCAACATGCCCACAAGCCAGATCTGGAGCCAGTCCGGCACAGCTGCAGCTGGTCTGGCAATCAGCAACGTGCGCTTTGTAAGTGCTGCCTATCCGGGTGTCAGCACCAGTCCGGCTATTCTTGTCGGTGATTCCAGCGAACGGACCTCTGAGTATCCTGTGTTCAGTCCTCAATCATTGCAGTTGGACGGTGTAAGGATTGATGGATTTGACAGTGTGCAGTTGTATGCGATTGATGTTTCCATCCGGGACAGCCAAGTGGCCGCCGGGGGGCTCGACATTACCGCTATTCAGGGTCTGCTGGAGGTTACCGATTCCAGTCTACGAATCGATCAAGGCGCATTCACGATACTGATGGGCAGGTTGGGCACCACAATTGAGCATTCGACAATTCAGCCATCGGGTTGGTTTGTGATGGGAGACCTGCTCTTAGGCAACGTTGCCCCACTCAAGATCAGGGGCACTGTACTTGAACTGGCAGATCCGTCCACAGGCGCGCTGACAATTGCAGTCGGCGGTAGAGGCTCGGTCATGGAAGGCAATATCATAAAACTTGACCTGACTTTCGGCAGTGCCGGCCCTGATTCAAGGTTCAGCCAGAACATCGTGGAAGCCGCTGCAATTACACTGACTGCTGTTGCAGGTGGCGAACTGCTCGCGACTGATAATGATTTCAGCCTGACGGGCGAAATAACGCTGAACTCAGAGCAGAATGGAAGCCTGACTTTCAGCGGGAACGAAATCCTGGCAGCTGAAAGAGCCAATTTCAACGGTTCCGGCACGTTTTCGGTCACTGGCAACCAGTTTGATTTCACAGGCTCTACCCCGAGTGAAGCAAGCCTTTATGTCCATGCCTTTGTGGACGCCCAACTGCAGCTGGATTTCACGGACAATCACACAACGGGCAGCAACAGGCTGTTCGAGTTCAGGGTCAGCGGCGCGAATACTGAGATGCAGGTAAGCGTGACCGGCAATGACTTCGCTGCAGAGCTGACACAGGCAGGTGACGTGGCAGTACTGACGGGTGTCACCGTTGCCTCACTGATAACCACGAGCGATAACGTCTGGGGCAAC
>CAZPLV010000002.1:1457-36546 GCA_964587295.1 uncultured bacterium | reverse complement strand
TCGAGAAGTGGTTCGAGGACGAATCCATCCTGCGTTTCAGCAAGAAGGAACAGATTGACCTCGGCAAGGAACTTCAGCGCCTGCAGCGTTACCTCGGCGGCATCCGCGACATGAGCCGTCTGCCTGACGTCCTGTTCGTGATTGACCCGGCCAAGGAAGCCATCGCCGTGAAGGAAGCCAATAAGCTTGGCATCCCGGTTGTTGCACTTGCCGACACCGACAGCGATCCGGATCTGCTTGACTACATCATCCCGGGCAACGACGACGCGATCCGCTCGATCCAGCTGGTCACTGCCCGCCTGTCTGACCTGATTGTTGAAGTCCGCGGCGGTGCCGATGGCGCTGAGGCAGCCCCTGCCGAAGGCACCGAAGCTGCGGAAGCTGCAGAAGCCGCAGCCCCGGCCCGCGAGTTCTCCTCAGCCGAGGAAACCATCCGTCAGGCTGCCGGCATCAATGATTCTGACGACAGCGCAGCAGCCGCACCGGCTCAGGTAGTCGCCACACCGGCTGAAGTTACCGCCGACCAGGCTGAACCTGCCGAAGCTGCCACCACTGAAGCGGAAACCGAGGCTGCAGAAGCAGCTGAAGCCGAAGCAGAAGAAGCAGAAGAAGCAACCCAGGAGTAAGTTACCGGGTGCCCGTCCTGACGGCTGGGCACCAGTCAAGCTGATTTTCTAGGAGACATCAAAATGGCAGTAACAATGGAGAACATCAAAAAGCTGCGCGCCATGACCGGCGCCGGCATGATGGACGTTAAGAACGCACTGACGGAAACCGCCGGTGACGTCGACAAGGCAGCCGCCCTTTTGCGCGAGCGCGGCATTGCCAGCGCATCGAAGAAGGCCGACCGGGCAGCCACTGAAGGTTTCATCGGCAGCTACCTGCACCACAACGGCAAAATCGCCACGCTGGTTGAACTGAACTGCGAAACCGACTTCGTCGCCCGCAACGAAAACTTCCAGGCACTGGCCCGCGAACTGGCAATCCACGTTGCCATGGCCGACCCGGCCTACGTCAGCCGTGACCAGGTACCAGAAGACCAGGTGACCGAAGAGCGCGAGCGCCTGGTGAAGGAAGCCCAGTCCGAAGGCAAGCCGGAAAACGTAATCGAACGCATCGTTGAAGGTCGCATCGACAAGTTCTTCTCCGACATCGTCATGCTGGATCAGGCCTATATCAAGGACGACAAGAAGACCGTCGGTCAGCTGCTGGCTGAGAACATCGCCACCATCGGCGAGAACATCCAGATCGGGCATATCGCCCGCATCGCAGTAGGCGAGTGAATTGCGGCGCGTCCTGCTGAAACTGTCCGGAGAGTTCCTGGCGGGAAGCCAGGGCTTCGGAGTCACACCGGACGCCACCATGTCACTTGCACAGGAGATCGCCGCGGCTTTGAGTCGCGGCGTTCAACTGGCAATTGTGGTCGGTGGCGGGAACTTCTGGCGTGGAGCTCAGCACGGCCGTGGGATGGACCCGGCCACCGCTGACTACGTGGGCATGCTCGGCACTGTCATGAACGCCATGGCACTGCAGGATGCCCTCGAGCGTGCCGGGGTTGACACCAGGGTCCAGAGTGCGATCAGCATGCAGGCCGTGGCTGAGCCCTACATCCGCCGCCGGGCACTGCGCCATCTGGAAAAGGGCCGCACCGTCATTTTCGGCGGTGGCACCGGTAACCCGTTCTTCACGACCGACACCACGGCAGTCCTCCGCGCACTGGAAATCGATGCGGACATGGTGCTCATGGCCAAGAACAAGGTTGACGGCGTCTACTCTGAGGATCCGCGGACCAATCCGGATGCCGAGCGCTACGATCACCTGACGTATCTGGACGTGCTCAACCGCGGACTTCAGGTGATGGACGCCACTGCTGTCAGCCTGTGCATGAGCCGCAACATGCCGATCACGGTTTTCGACATATTTGCGGAAGGCAATCTGAAGCGGCTGCTGGACGGCGAGCGTATCGGCACCCTCATCAGCGCAAACGCGGACTGAACCGTTCTCACCGGGCTCAGCCCGCGCGGTAGACTGTCCCCGACGCATTGGCGCCGCCACCACGCGGCCGGACATAACTGGAGGAAGCAATGAACAGTGTGCTGAAAGAGACACGCGAGCGGATGCAGAAGTCTGTGGAGGCGTTCGACTCGAATATCGGCAGCATCCGGACGGGCCGGGCAAATCCCGCGCTGCTCAGCCGTGTGCACGTCAACTACTACGGCTCGAACACGCCGCTCAACCAGCTGGCCAATGTTTCGAGCCCTGATCCGCGCACCCTGGTGATCACCCCGTTCGACAAGACCGCGATTCCGGATATCGAGAAGGCCATCCTCGAAGCCGACCTGGGCCTCAACCCGAACAACCGCGGCGACGCCGTTTTCATTACAATCCCGGCCCTGACCGACGAGCGCAGGCGTGATCTGGTGAAGCAGGTCAAGAATCTGGCCGAGGAAGCACGGGTGGCGGTCCGCAACATCCGCCGCGACTCGAATGATGAGCTGAAGGAACTGCAGAAGGAATCACTCATCAGCGAGGATGACCTGCGCGGAGGCGAAGCGGACGTGCAGAAGGCCACCGACGAGTTCATCAGGCTTGTCGACCAGAGAGTGAAATCCAAAGAAGAAGACATAATGGCCGTCTGAACGTGACGGCAGGGGCGGATAAGCGCCGTTTCCCGTACATGCGGGTTCTGTCGGGGCTGGGAGCAGTCCTGGCTACAGTTCTTGCACTGTGGGCCGGACTGCCGCTGCTCGCTCCTGCCTGGCTGCTGCTTACCACCATGGCCCTGGCTGAGTATGCCAGCATGCTGCGCCTGCGCGGTATCCCGATCCGGCTGCGCAGCCTCTGGGCAGTCACACCACTGACGCTGATTGCAGCGCTGCCAGCCAGCATGCTGGAGGCGCTGGGGCTGCCGGCCATGATCGGTCAGACCACGTCCTGGCGTGAACTGCTGCTGATACTTGTTGCCGTTTACCTGGTGGTGCTGGAGCTGATCCGGCCCAACCGGAACTCACTCAGCTGCGTTGTCTTTTCGCTGTTCGGCTTTGTCTACATCCCCTGGCTGTTCAGTTTCATGATCACACTGCGCTACCTGCCCGACGCGGCCAGTGGCCTGTGGTACCTGGCGCTGCCCATGCTTGCCGTGGTCGCCTCCGATGTCGGGGCGTACACGATCGGTTCGCTGTTCGGGCGGCGCAAGCTGGTTCCGGCCATCTCGCCCAATAAAACGGTGGAGGGCGCCTTCGGCGGACTGGTGTTCTCGATCGCGTTCGTGCTCGGTCTGCACTGGCTGGCAATCAACGTGTTCGGTGCGGACATCCACACCCGCCACATTCTGCTGTTTGCCGTGGTGGTCGGTGCGGCCAGTCAGGCTGGCGATCTGTTCGAAAGCCTGCTCAAGCGCTGGGTGGGCGTGAAGGACTCCGGCCGTCTGCTGCCGGGTCACGGCGGGGTGCTTGACCGCATCGACTCCCACCTGTTTGCCATCGCCTTTTCCTACCTGTTCATAAGCCTGTTCGCCCTCTGAGCGGCAGACAGGGCTAATCTGTCTGCATGACCGGCGGTCGAATCGCGCGCGCGGCGGGAATCACTGCCCTTGCCTTCCTGCTCCTGTTCCACGTCTGGCCGCTCCTGGTCATCCTCCAGCGCAGTCTCACCTCACTGGACGGTGTGGCTGGCGTGCTGAGCGACCCGTGGTACCTGCGTCTCGCCGGCTTCACATTCGGGCAGGCGCTGCTCTCCACCGTGCTCACACTGCTTGTCGGGCTGCCGGCCGCTGTCCTGTTTGCACGTTTCGACTTTCCCGGCAAGCGGCTGCTGCGCAGTGCCTTCACGATTCCATTCGTCATGCCGACTGTGGTGGCTGCCATGGGCTTTCTGGCCCTGGCCGG
Organism: uncultured bacterium; assembly: GCA_964587295.1. GTDB lineage: Bacteria > Deinococcota > Deinococci > Deinococcales > Trueperaceae > CALDPK01. The sequence goes on along the minus strand of CAZPLV010000002.1, from coordinate 32,659 downwards.
TCCGCGCGGAATCACAGGCATCAACCTGCAGGGAACCTTCCTGATAATCCTGCTGGCCCACGTGTTCTACAACAGTTCCCTTGTCGTCAGGATCGTCGGCTCATACCTGGAGGCGGTTGCTCCGCGGCTTGAGCAGGCAGCTGCCAGTCTGGGGGCAACACCGCTGCGGGTGCTGGTGCGCCTGACGCTGCCGCTGGCCTGGCCCGCCATCCTGGCTGCGGCGGCCCTGGTGTTCGTTCTGACGTTCACCTCGTTCGGAGTGATTCTTATCCTGGCTCCGCAGTACGCGACCCTTGAGGTGGAGATCTACCGGCTCACCGCCAGGCTGCTGCAGCTGGAAACCGCTGCGGTGCTCGTGCTGGTACAGCTGCTCGTGGTGTCGCTCACCACCTGGCTTTACACGCGCTGGCAGGCACGCCTTGCCGTGCCGGTGACAGGAGCGCAACTGGGAGCCACCCGGGCCGGTCCCGGACAGCTGCTGCTCATCGCCGCCGTGCTTCTGCCGGTGGCGGCACTGGTTCTGGCGCCACTGGTGGCTCTGGTCACTCAGGCGTTCCTGCCGGGAGGCGTACCTTCGCTCCAGTCGTTCCGGCAGCTGGCTGAGGCGCGGCCCAGCGCAATGTTCCCGGGCGCTGGCCGGGTGGTGCTGAACTCGCTGTTCTTTGCGGCCAGCAGCATGGCGGTTGCCCTGTTCGTCGGCACCTGCTTCGCCATCGCCGTCGTGCGGGCCGGCTGGCGCTGGCTTGATGGCATCAGCCTGCTGCCGCTGGCCACCAGTGCCGTGACACTGGGTTTCGGCTATCTGCTCGCCTGGCCGGAGCTGGCGCTGAGTCCAGTGGGACTGGTGCTGGCGCACGCGCTGATTGCCTTTCCGTTCGTGACCCGCAGTATCCTGCCGGCACTGCGCGGGATTCCGCTGCAGGTGCCCCAGGCTGCCGCGACCCTGGGTGCCAGCGAACTGTCGCAGCTCAGACGGATTGATCTGCCGCTGCTCCTGCCGGCACTGCTGGCAGCCAGTGCCTTTGCCTTTGCCATATCGCTCGGCGAATTCGGCGCCTCGCTGGTAATCACCCGGCCTGAGTACGCGACGATTCCGGTGGCCATCTTTGACCGGCTCGGCCGGCCCGGCGCCGCCAACTACGGTTCGGCGCTGGCCCTGTCGCTTTTGCTTATGGGAATCACGGCAATTGTGATGCTTCTGCTGGAGCGGTCGCCACGCAGCGAAATCTGACAGTTGATAACCGCTACACTGGGAGCCGTATGCGGCGCATTGTCTCCCCCAATTTCATCACCGAGGTTATTGACCGTGACCTGGCCAATGGCCGGCACGACGAAGTCATCACCCGGTTCCCGCCGGAACCCAACGGCTACCTCCATATAGGTCACGCCAAGGCCATCATGGTCGATTTCGGCATTGCCGATGACTACGGTGGACGCGCGTTCCTGCGGATGGATGACACCAACCCGACGACCGAGGACATGGAATACGTCCGCGCCATCGAGGAGGATGTCCGCTGGCTGGGTTTCGAACCGGACGAACTCACTTACGCCTCCGACCAGTTCGAGGCAATGTACGCCTGGGCCATCCACCTGATTGAGCAGGGCAAGGCATACGTTGACAGCCTCAGTGAGGACGAGATCCGCGAATACCGGGGCACGGTTACCGAGCCCGGCCGGCACAGCCCGTACCGCGAGCGCAGCACTGAAGAGAATCTTGACCTGTTCAGACGCATGCGGGCCGGCGAGTTTGCAGCCGGCGAGCATGTCCTGCGTGCGAGAATCGACATGGCCTCGAAGAACATGCTGATGCGCGATCCGCTGCTGTACCGCATCCGCCATGCCGAGCACTACCGCACCGGTGACGCCTGGCCGATCTATCCGCTCTACGACTACGCGCATCCGCTGACCGATGCGCTTGAAGGCGTCACGCACAGCCTCTGTTCACTGGAATTCGACAACAACCGCGAGGTTTATGACTGGGTGGTTGAAAACACGCTTGACGGCGCACAACGCCCACACCAGTACGAGTTCTCCAGGCTGCAGCTTGACTACACAGTGCTCAGCAAACGCAAGCTCATCCAGTTGGTTGACTCCGGCATGGTTGACGGCTGGGATGATCCGCGCATGCCGACCATTGCCGGCTTGAGACGCAGGGGCGTGACCCCTGCCGCAATCCGTGATTTTGCCAACCGGGTGGGAGTGACCAAGGTCAACAGCCGGACGGATCCCGCACTGCTCGAATTCAGCATCCGCGAGGATCTCACCGACAAGGCGCCCAGAGTGCTCGCGGTGAGCCAGCCCCTGGAAGTGGTGCTGACCAACTTCAGCGGTGACCCGCTCAGCCTGGAGGCTCCTTTCTGGCCTGATGATGTGCCCGGCGAAGGAACCAGGACACTGCAGCTGTCCGCGCGGCTTTACATCGAGCAGGCCGACTTCAGCATTGATCCGCCGAGCGGTTACCGGCGCCTCTCCCCAGGTGAGGCCGTCAGGCTGCGGCACGGTCCGGTCATCCGCTGCGACAGCTACGAGACTGACGCCAACGGGGCAGCCACAAGACTGAACTGCACCATCTGGCCCGACACCGTCGGGGGCGGCTCTCCCGAGGACATCCGCGTCCGCAGTGCCATCCACTGGGTTGATGCCGCCAGCGCCGCAGCCGCGGAATTCCGGCTGTACGACCGCCTGTTCACCGTGGCGGATCCGGACACGGGTGACGAATGGCTCAGGCACTTCAACGAAGAGTCACTCATCGTGCGCCACGGTTTCGTCGAGCCCGGCCTCAGTCAGGCGGAGCAAGGCGAACGCTTCCAGTTCGAACGACTTGGCTATTTCTGGCCGGACCCGGTTGACTCGGAGCCGGAGCGGCTTGTGTTCAACCGGATCGTGACGCTGAAGGATTCCTGGGCACGCCAGACCGCAGCGGCTGAGCGGCCGAAGCCGAAGGCCCGCAATCAGGCTCGGCCGGACGCGGAACCGGAACTGCCGCGTGTGTTCAATGCTGAGACCGTCGCCCTTGCAAACCGCTACGCACTGGAACCGGAAACCGCCGCCCTGCTCACAGAGCGTCCGGATCTGCAGAAGTATTTCCTGGAAGCAACCACCGCGGCCCCCTCACAGGCGGTCGAGCTTGCCAACTGGGTCGTGAACGAAGTGCTCCGGGAGGCAGCCCACGGGGATGCTCTTGATCTGAAACTGTCGCCCGTCGGGCTGGCCGAACTCGTCCAGCTGATTTCCGCCGGTGAAATCTCAGCCCGCACCGGCAAGGAAGTGTTCGCCGAAGCAATCGGCAGCGGTGAGTCGCCTGCGGAAATCGTCAGCTCAAAAGGGCTCAGACAGGTCAGTGATGAAACTGAACTGAGGAAGCTCATTGACGGCATTCTTGCTGCCCACCCGGATCAGGTCACTGCCTGGCGCGGCGGCAAGACCGGTCTGAGCGGATTCTTTGTCGGTCAGCTGATGAAAGCAACCGGCGGCCAGGCCAATCCACAGCTGGCGAAAGAACTCGTGGAAGAGGCACTCGGCAGCAGCTGAACAGAGGGACGTTTGTAGCTCGCCAGGACACCGGCCGCTGGTGCATAATCAGGGTGTTAAGGAAGGACGGGTCAAGATGACCAAGAACCTGTACTACGAAGAACCCGCAATCAGCCGTTTCCTCTTCGCCTCGCCTTACATGGCACCATTGTGGACAGTACTGCGCATCTGGCTCGGCTGGAGCTGGTTCAGCAGCGGCTGGGGCAAGGTACAGAACCCCGCCTGGGTCGGTGAGAACGCGGGCGTGGCAATAACCGGTTACCTCAATGGCGCCCTAGGACGCGCCAGTGGGGAAGCTGCGTCCGTTACCGGCTGGTATGCCTGGATGATCGAGAACATGTTCCTGCCCAATGCCACACTGATGAGCTACATGGTTGCCTTCGGTGAGGTTGCTGTAGGCATCGCGCTGATCATCGGTCTGCTCACGGGCCTGAGTGCGTTTTTCGGTGGCTTCATGAACGCCAGTTTCCTTCTGGCGGGCACCCTGTCCACCAACCCGGTCATGTTCATCGTCGCCACCTGGCTGGTGCTCGCCTGGCGCGTCGCCGGCTACTGGGGTCTTGACTACTTCATCCTTCCACGACTCGGGGCACCCGGCGGAAGGACGATGGAACCCGGTGCTGCGGGTACTGCCACTCAGCGCAGCCAACGCGTCTGAATCAGGGCCACCCGATTGAAGCAACAGAAAGCAGCCCGGCGGTTGACCGCCGGGCTGCTGTTTTGATTTCGGATTTATGGGTCAGCCTCTCAGGACTGACGGCTGAATTTGCTCAGTAACGATCGCGACGCGGCGCACCGTAACCATCGTCACGGTATCCACGGTCGTTGTCACGCTGGGGAGCGGCATTGGTGACGATAACGTTACGTGCCTGGGGGCCCTTCTGGCCTTCCCCGACATCGAACTCAACTTCGTCGCCTTCGTTCAGGTTACGGAAACCGTCGCCGGAGATGGCTGAGAAGTGCACGAACAGATCTGCACCGCCGTCATCCTGAGCAATGAAACCATAGCCTTTTTCGCCGCTGAACCACTTGACTTTACCTGTTGCCATTCTTCTTCCTATCCACCTGCGTGGCTTCTGCCGGCAGGCACTACTAGCTTCCGGCTTTCGCCGGTGGTCTGACTCCGCCGTATGCGTTTGTCTGAACCGAAGGTAAGTCTACACCAGCTCAGGCCGCAATGTATGGTGCTGCACGTCACAGTGCGGCATCATGACGGAGCGGCAGCAAGCTCCAGTTCACGCAGGGCGCGTTCAATCTGCTCCGGCTCAAGTTCGGTCAGCTGCCTCTTTCTGAGCCATACGAGCCGGACCCGCGGACTCACGCCCAGCAGCCGGCGTGCGGCCAGGGCATAAATGGCCAGCTGGCCGGCGTAAGCCGCGGCGTGTGGTCTGGAGTCCGTCTTGTAATCATCGAGCCACCAGTCACCCGAAGCCCGGTACAGCCGGTCGATTGTGCCCTGCCAGACCGTACCGGCATGGCGAATCACAACGGGCAGCTCGGGCTCGTCACGCTCCCGCTCAGCCAGGGCCGGCAACTCCGCGCCCAGCATCCCCTCATAGGCGGCGAGCAGGGCAAGCACCTCCTGTACTATTGCACTGCGGTCCGCTTCACTGAACGGGAACATGACCTCCTGGGCGAGCAGGTTCTCACGAAGGCTGCTGTCTGAAGCCTGCCAGTCCCAGGCGATTGCCGCATGCAGCAGTGTGCCGATGGCCGCGGGTCGGGTGATGACGGTCCCGGGTTCCTGCAGCTCACCCTGGTCCCGCAGCGGCTCACCTGACTCCATGGTGTCCGCCTCCGGCTCCTGCCGCAGACTTGACGGGCTCATCACCGGCCGGTACTGACCCCGGCTGAAGGTCTTCTCCGTCCACGGTGCTGGCGCCAGCACCGGAGCCTCGCGGCGCAGCTCCGGCAGGCTGAGCCCAAGCCCAACCTCATAGCCGTGCACGTGCACGTCGACCCCGGCCGGATACGGCTGTTCCGCCCCGGGCCCAAGGCCCAGCCGGTCCAGCAGTTCCGCCCAGACAACAGCGGTGCTCCTGCGGCTGCCGGTCATGATCAGATGATGCCGCGGGCGGCTCACAGCCACGTAAAACTGCCTGTACAGCTCCTGCTGCTCCAGGGCGTCAGCCTCAGCTGCAAGCAGCTCGAATTCAGGGCTGCCCCTCAGGGCCACCCGCCCGTCCGTTCGCCCAACCAGCACGCCATCGCGCCGCGGCGGCCTGTCCCGGCCCAGGTCAAACACCGCGGTAAGCGGCCATTCCAGACCTTTGGCGCTGTGCACAGTAACCAGACTCACACCGCCACCCGCCTCTGGCACTTCCGCGATGCGCGAGCGGGCATGCCGTTCGATCTGGCTCAGCAGCAGTTCAAGGTCAGCAGGCGGCCGGGCCGCCACCCTGAGCAGCAGCGCATCGAGGTTGGCCCGCTGGCGCGTGCCCAGCCAGTCAGTGAAACGGTGCCCCCGGGCCAGCCGTTCACGCAGAACGCCCTTCAATGCCTCAAGCGGCCGCTCACGGGCCAGTTCCTGCAGCCGGCCGAATGAACGGGCCAGGTCAGCGTCGATTTCCGCCAGTGCTTCAGGACGGTCGGCGGAAGCGAGCACCTCCTCAGCTTCCGCGAGGGAAAGCTGGGCGAACGGAGAGCGCAACCAGGCGGCAAAGGCGTGACCACGGGGGGTGATGCCGCTTCTGAGCGCATTGGCGACGTCGCGTATCTCTTCACGCTGGAAGAAGCCCCGGCCGCTGCCCATGACCGCAGGTATACCCGCCTGAAGCAGCGCCCGCTGGGCAAGGTCCAGTGAACCGTGCGTGCGCGCGACCACAGCCATGTCCTCCCAGGGCGTTCCCTGTTCATGGGCATGACCAAGCAGTCTCGCCAGCAGCCTGGCCTCCTGGTTCCTGAGCGTTCCGACCGGCTGCCGGTCAGTCACCCAGTGAAGTTCGACCTTACCCTTGCCGGAAGCCAGCGCTGCGGCGCTGCTGACAACAGGGGCCTCCGGCACCTCAAAGCCGAGCCCGGCCTCAGCCATCCGGCTGGTGGCGTGGTTCAGGAAATCCGCTATGGCCGGCGAGTGGCGCCAGGTGTCGCGCAGGTCTTCAAGCCTGACGCCTTCCCGGAGGGCCTGCCGGAACACTCCCACGTCCGCGTCACGGAAACCATAAATCGACTGCTTCGGATCCCCCACTGCCTCGATGGTGACGCCGCCCTCACGCAGAGCCCTGAAAAACTGGCCCTGCAGCGGGTTCACGTCCTGAAACTCATCAAGCAGCACGTATCCGTAGCGCTGCGCCACCCGCCGCAGCAAAGTGGGCCGTTCCGCCAGCAGCACCGCGTAATGCTCCACATCGGCAGGTCCCAGCTGCCGTGCGGCCAGTCGGCGCCGGTAGTTCTCCAGACTGCGTCCGTACAGGTCCAGCAGCTGCTGCGAACTACTGTCCGTCGCCTGGAAAGTGGACGCCAGCGAGCGCCGTTCAAAAAGCCGGAGGGCCGCGTCCAGGCTCGCTGCCGAAAATTCCGCTCCACTCAGCAGCAGTTCGCTCTGGAGTTCTTCCTCGAACAGCTCCCGGGCCGTGTCCTCGTCCAGCAGCCGGAACCCCGGATCCAGACCAAGTGAAGGTGCGACCAGCCGCAGGAAGCGAATCATCAGCCCGTTGATGGTGGATAGCAGCGCTCCGGACAGCTCACGGTGGGCCTCTTCGAAAGCAGGCCTGTGCTGTTCCTCCATGCTGATGATTCCCAGGTAATCTCCGCTGGTCAGCAACTCGGAGATACCGGCACTGACGCGTTGCCGCAGCTCATCCGCACTGGCCCGGGTGAAGGTGGCCCCGGCGATCCGCCGCAGGGGAATCCCGCTTTTTATCAGCTCCAGGTAGCGAACCACCAGAATGGTGGTCTTGCCGGTCCCGGCTGAGGCAACACGGACCCTGAACTGCGCCGCTGTCACACTGCCCCCCTGCGGCAGAAGTCCCGTACCGTGCAGCTGCGGCACTGCCGGAAACCAGGGCGTGGCGCGACGACTCCCTCCTGGTAAGTTTCCAGATGGTCGTCCAGCATGCCCAGCCCGATGCGCAGCCAGCGCTGGTTGACGTCCTGCCCTCCGGGCTGGCCCGCCTCAAGCGGCGCCGAGCCGATCGGCCAGACGAATATGCGCACCAGCCGCTCGGGCTTCCGGGCAACCTCAAGCATGTAGTTCGCCAGCCAGCGCTCGGCCTGCCCGGAACTGATCAGTTCCGTCGCGGCGCTGCTGTCCGCGGCATCTTCCGGTCCGACCAGCCGGAAGATGCTGAACAGGCCGTCTATCCGGCCTGCGGCGTCGACCCGTGCCCGAAGGGCGGCGCCTTTTGGCTGCGGCAGGTACAGGCCGAAGCGCAACTGCAGCAACAGGCTGGCGTGAGCGCCCAGCCAGGCGGCCGCCGGGGGATGCTCAAGTGCGAGCCGGTCCAGGTCCGCTGCAGTTAGTGAATCGCTTCTGACCAGGTCACGCCGCAGCCTTTGCCACGAGTTGACTTCTGCCGGCTCCGCGTCGCCTGTGCGGCGCAGCAGGTTCACTGTCCATTCACGGTGCGGACACTCGCCATAGCGCATCAGCCATCGGACTTCAGGCCGCGGCAGCGTCACCAGACTTGCATCCAGGTCGTGACTGAGGCTGGGGCTGAAGCCGGCCTGCAGTTCGAAGCTGTTTCCGGCGGGAAGCTCAGGCAGGACCCCGGCAGCGGCACCAACCAGTTCCTGCTGCGGAGTGTTCTGCCCACCCTGTGATGATTGTGCATAGGTGACCGTCAACTCGTCAGCCAGCTGAAGCAGCTCGTCCAGCACGAGCCGGGTCTGCGCTGTGAAGCGCCGCGGCAGTTCACCCACGTCTGCCCCTGGCGAGCGCAATTCCTCCGGCAGGAAATAATCCTCAGCGGGGCCCGGGAGGTACTGCCCCTCGGTGACGCCGGCCAGCCAGGCGCGCCGGTAGTGCCGGCCGCTGCTGAGCTCCGGGCTGAGCAGAGCCACTCCCGCGGGTTCCCGCACGGGCAGACGCGTGTCTTCAAGCAGGGCAGCCCACCAGGCCCTGAATGAATCACCCTCACCGAGCTGTGCGGCTTCGCGGGCACGCTGCAGTGCCTGGCCTGCGAAGGCCTGAGCGTCCTGCGCGGCGAAGTCTTCTTCCATCAGTTCCTGCACAACCAGCTGAACCAGATTCACCGCCCAGTCAGGTCCCGGCTGCTCCTGATCCATGCGCCTGAGCCAGTGCTGAAGCCGCTCGTGGTGACTGTCCGGTGCCGCCTCACCGGCCTCTTCGGCAGCCTCCGCTTCCCTGGCGTCAAGCTGCAGGGCCAGTCGCAGCAGGGCCGCCCTGCCACTGATGCGCCGGTCGAGAGCGACCGCAGCCAGCTGCTCAAGGCCGGGCAGCACCAGCAGTGCCGATGGCGTGATGAACTCATCGGCCAGGTTGATCAGCTCGAGCAGCATGTGCCCGGCACGCGAGTCAGCGAGGCTGCGCTGCAGCTCAGGCATGAGCGGTACGCCGTAGTCCTCCGCCAGGGCCACATACGCCCACAGTGAGGCGCGAGGAACCACCAGCGCCAGCTCAGACATATCCGTGCCGGTGGCCAGTTCCTGCTTGATGCTGCGCAGCACCCAGCGGGCTTCCTCCACCTCGTTGGGCGCCCTGAAAGCCGAACGGACAGCTGAGCTGTCGGGCTGCCAGTCGGTCTCACTGAAGTCTGCATCAGACGGCAGGTCAGGAAGGTCAGGCAGTGCCACGCGTACGTCAACAGCCTTCGACAGCTGCGTGTACAGCTGTACGGTCATCGGCAGCAGCTCGCGGTAGCCGCTGACAATGATCAGCTCCACCCCGCTGTCGGCCTCGCCGCGCCGCGCCAGCTGCAGGGCCTGACTGCGGTAGTCGTCGTAATCCCAGGCATCGCCCTTGTGCTCTTCATAGCGCGCATACACTTCGGCCAGCCGAACTGATTCCCTGTCGAATGCCAGAATCCTGGCCGCAGCCGGATCGACTCCGTTGCGTTTCAGCTCAGCGATGGCCGCGGCAAATAGACGTGCCTCACCGGGCATGGGAACGTCCTCAAGCAACTCCCGGAGCACCGCTCCGATGAGTGCCAGCCGTTCAGTTCCGACCTTGAGCGGCTTGAGCTGCCTTGCCCTGGAAAGCAGCCTGTAGCAGAGCTGCTGCTCACTGATGTATTCGAAGCCGACCACGCCACCATCCCGCGAGAGGCGGCTGAGTATGTGATTGCGCTGTTGCGGCAGACCGATCCACAGCACTCTTCTGCCGCTGCGGCAAAGCTCGCGGGCAGTCTCCAGCAGTGCGTCAGTCTTGCCGCTGCCGGCCGGTCCGATCAGGTACTCCAGGGACACGGATTCAGTCTACCGGAGGCCGTCCGCTGTGAGGAATGCATCAATAGCCGCGAGGCTGCTCCCCATCAGAACCGGCTGGCCGGCAACATGCGTGGCGGCCGCTTCAAGGGTCGCCCTGGCCACAGTCCCGTGCTGGCGGTTGTCACGCAAATCACCGGTCCCGAGCAGCAGGCGGGCCGCCTCGGCCGTGTCAGCAGGCACGCCGGCGTCACTCAGACCGCGCGGACGCAGCAGCAGTTTCTCACCTGAGGCGGCGGTGCTGTACAGGATGCCATCCTCGCTGAAGTCAGCAAGTACACGTTCAGCAGCCGTGACCGCACCGTCAAGCCAGCCCTCGTCCAGCGTCGCCCGGTACAGCACGAGCAGACCGTTGCCCAGGAAGGCGAGGTCCTCAAGCAGCAGCGGGCCTCCCGTGCTGCTGTGCCTCAGCGAGCCGTCGGTAAGCTGAGCCATGAGGTGGTCCGCACTCCGCCCGGCCTCCCGGATCAGCTGCGGCTCCTCAAGCAGGCGGCCCGCCAGAGCAAGATTCTCGATGGCCAGACCGTTCCAGGAGGTGATGACCTTGTGGTCCAGGTCAGGTGGCAGCCGCTTTTCCCGTTCTGTGAGCAGCAACCTGCGTGCTTCCTCGAGCCGCGGGTCTTCCGCCTGCTCCCAGGCAGTCCTGCTCAGTGTCAGTATGTTGCGGCCCTCGTGGTTGCCGGCTTCACTTGCACCCCAGGCAGTTCCGGCCAGATCGGCCAGGCCGGCGGCCGCAAGCAGCTGCTCCAGCTCCGTGGCAGTCCACAGGTAATACCCGCCCTCAACTCCGCCGCTCTCTGCCGAGAGGGCTGCCATGAAAGTACCGGCTTCGGTCATGAGGTCGGACCGCAGCCAGTCTGCACTGAGCAGGGCGGCCCGTCTGAAACCGGGTTCACCGCTGGCCCGGAAGGCGAGCGCGCACAGACCGAGAAACTGGGCGCTGTCGAACAGCATCTTCTCGAAATGAGGCACCAGCCAGGCCTCGTCCACGGTATAGCGGGCAAGCCCACCGCCGAGCTGGTCGAAAATGCCTCCCCGGGCCATGTTCCGAAGCGTGCCCAGCGCCATGTCCCGGGCGGCCGGCTCGCTGCGCTCCAGCAGGAAGCGCATGGTTGAGTGGGCCGGGAACTTCGGGGCGGCGCCGAATCCGCCGTGGCGTTCGTCGTACGTGCTCAGCAGCTGTTCCACCGCGGCTTCGGTCACGGCAGGGCTGAGCGCGCTTCTGCGCTCACTCAGCGAAACCTGCTGCCTCAGGTGGCGGGTAAGATCGGCCGCAGTTTCCGTGACTTCCGCCGGGTTGTCAGTCCAGGCGCGCAGCACCGCCTGCAGGACGGTCCTGAAATCAGGCAGTCCGTGCCGGGGTTGATCGGGCCAGTAGGTGCCAGCGAAGAACGGCTCTCCCTCCGGTGTAAGCACGACGGTCAGGGGCCAGCCGCCCGAACCGGTCAGCGTCTGCAGCGCCGCCATATGGATGGCGTCCACATCCGGCCGCTCTTCGCGGTCCACTTTGACGTTGATGAAACCCGCATTCATCAGTGCCGCCGTTTCCGGGTTGCTGAAGCTCTCCCGGGCCATGACATGGCACCAGTGGCAGGCGCTGTAACCGATTGACAGCAGAATGGGGCGGGAGAGCTCTTTCGCTTTCGCGAACGCTTCCCCGCCCCATGGGTACCAGTCAACCGGATTGGTTGCGTGTTGCTGCAGGTATGGGCTGCTTGCCCCTGCCAGTCTGTTGGCCATGACTGCAGGCTAGCCGACACGCGGCTGCACTGCATCAGTCTGGCTTACTCGGCTTCTTCCTCTGCCGGAGCAGCCTCTTCTTCCACGGGAGCGTCGGCCTGGCCGAGCAGTTCCGGATGTGATTCGATGTCGGCGACATCCGTGAGTGCACTGATGATGTCAGCGATGCGGCTGTTGGCCACTGCAATTTCTGCCTGCTCACGGAAGTCCTCAAGCTGCGGCTCGGCTGCGTCAGCGCGTTCGTTCACCAGAATCAGGTGCTGGCCGAACTGCGATTCAACCGGACCGACTACCTCACCGATATCGGCACTGAAAGCCGCTTCCTCGAAAGGAGCAACCATCATGCCGCGGCCGAAGCAGCCAAGATCGCCGCCGCGTGCGCCGGAGCCAGGATCGGTGCTGTGCTCGACTGCCAGTTCGGCGAAGTCGGCTCCACCCTCGAGTTCCAGCAGAAGTTCATTGGCGGTGTCCAGCTCATCCACGAGAATGTGGGCTGCACACACCTGCTCGCCACTGGCGAATTCGGAGGAGTTGTCGTCCCACCAGGCCTGCAGATCTTCGTCGCTGATTTCCATTTCGTCAAAGAGTGAGTTGATGAGGCGCTGGATCTGCTCCGTCTCACGGACCATGTCAGTGAAATGGGCGAGATCACGGAAACCGGCATCAGCCAGAATGCCCTCGAGTTCCCCTTCGGGGATGCCCGCGATGGAGGCTGCAACCAGCTGGTCAACTTCCTCATCGTCTACGGTGATCCCACGGCGCTCGGCCTCATTGAGCAGGACGAGGTCCGAAGCCAGCTGCTCGAGGTATTCGGGCTTGAGGTCCTCGAGCTGGGCTCGCATGTCTTCGGTCATTGGCATGCCCATGCTGGCCACCAGGCCACGGATGGCAATCTCAAAACGGTCGTTGAAGCCGGCCACGGTTTCAGTACGTTCATCAACGCGCAGAATGACTGCATCATCCTGTGCAAACGCGAATGAGGCGGCAACTGTGAAAGCGGCCAGCAGTGCGACTGCCAGCCGGCGGATACGGGAGTTCATTGAAAACAAAGTCACCCGGTGACCTTAACACCGTCTGAATGAGAACCTTCACCAGCCAGCTCCTGCAGTTCCCGGTAGGCAGCCAGCTGCTCCTCACTCGGCGTTGCGGGTACTGTCACGTTGACTTCCGCGAATGCATCACCCCGGCTGCCGTCCTTGCGGGGCCAGCCCTGGCCACGCAATCTGAGCGTCCTTCCGCTTCGGGTTCCTGCCGGCAGTGACATGATCACGTCGCCGCTCAGCGTGGGAACGGTCAGGCTGCCGCCGAGCACAGCCAGGTAATCGGGTACGTCAACACTGACCCGGATGCTGTCGCCATCGAGGCGGAAGTACGGGTGGGAAGCGAGTTTCAGACGGAGAATCAGATCGCCGCCACCCGGTGCCTGTCCGCGCAGCCTGAGTCTGCTGCCGGCGCGGCTGCCGGCCGGAATGGTTACAGTGACGCGCTTTCCGTCAATCTGCACCGTGGTTTCGCCCCCATGGAAAGCCCTCAGCAGGTCAAGCTCAAGTTCGGCTTCCATGCTGCGGGCAACCGACCGGCTGCCGCGGCCTGACCCGAAGAACTGCTCGTGGCCGCCGGTCTGGAAGCCCTGGCTGAAACCGCCGCCAGCAAAGGCGTTGCCGAACAGGCTCTGGAAGAAATCACTGAAATCCCCCATATCCCCGGCGTGCATGCCCTGGAAACCGGCCTGCCCCTGGCCCCCGGCGCCGGTGAACGGCACCCGGCCGCCTTCTGAACCGAACTGGTCGTAGAAACGGCGCTTCTCCTCGTCGTTGAGGACGGTGTAGGCCTCGTTGATTTCCTTGAAGCGTTCCTCGGCAGTGGGATCATCAGGGTTCCGGTCAGGGTGGTTGGCTGCCGCCAGCTTGCGGAACGCAGAGCGTATCTCCTTCTGCGTGGCGGTTCTGGGCACTTCAAGAATCTGGTAATAGTCCTTGTACTCTGCCAACTTCCTTCACCTCCTCCCCTGTCTCACTCGCTGTAAACGACTACCTTGGCGACACGAATCGTGCGTTCGCCCTGCCTGAACCCGGCCTGCACGATGTGCGCGACCTTGCCGGCCTGACTCTCGTCCTGCGCCGGAATTGCCGTCACAGCCTCGTGGATTTCCGGATCGAAGTCGTCACCATCGCTGCCGTAACGCTCCACGCCAAGCTGGTCCAGTTCTTTCTCAAGGTTCTCCACCACGAGCCGCAGGCCGTCCACAATCGCCTCGCGACTGCTTTCAGCTGCTCCTTCAGCAGCGGCTATCGCACGACCCAGGTCGTCGAACACCCTCAGTACCGGAGCAACGGCTGAGTCCATGCCGCTGGCCCGCGCCCGGTCCAGATCAGCCAGGCTGCGCCGGCGGTAGTTGTCGAGTTCAGCGCGGCTGCGCATGAACTTGTCCTTGAAATCAGCCACGCTGTCGCGCAGCACTCCGATTTTTTCCTGGGCACGCTCAAGCTCGAAACGCAGAACGTCCGCCTCGGTCTCGCTGCCGGTCAGCTCCTCTGCAGTGGTGGTTTCTTCAGCTTCCGGCTGCAGGTCCTCAATGTTGTCATCATGTCTGCTGTCCATATCAGTCGTGTATCCGCTCTCGCGCTGTTCACGTCAGGGGTCTGGCCCGGCTGAAGCAGCCAGGCCAGACCGTACCCTGACCTGAATCAGCTCGCGGGCTTGAACTCCGCGTCGATCACTTCTTCGTCATCATCCTGGCCGCCGTCCGAACCATCAGCGGAGTCCGTGGACTGCTGCTCGCCCTCAGCTTCACCGGCTGAGCGCGCCGCCATCAGCTGCTGGAATTCCTGCAGCTTCTGGCCCAGTTCCTGCGCCTGGCTCTCGAGGTCTTCCTTGCCGGCAGTGGTGCCTTCCACGGCCTGCTGCGCTGCATCGACAGCTGCCTGCAGTTCGGACTTTTTGTCCTCGGGCGCACCCTCTGCCTCGGCAAGTGCGTTCACGGCCTGGATCCGGATGGAGTCGAGCTGGTTGCGGGCGTCCGCAAGTTCACGGGCAACCTTGTCCTGCTCGGAGTTGGCTTCCGCGTCCTGCACCATGCGCTCGACTTCATCCTCAGCAAGGGTGGTCGTGTTCTGGATGGTGATGGATGCTTCCTTGCCGGTTGACTTCTCGCGGGCGGTGACGTTCAGGATGCCGTTGGCATCGATATCGTAGGTGATTTCGATTTGCGGCATGCCTGCGGGCATTGCCGGAATACCTTCCAGGTTGAAGCGGCCCAGTGACTTGTTGTCGCTGGCCATGGGGCGCTCGCCCTGCAGCACGTGCACCGGGACTTCGGTCTGGTTGTTGGCCGCGGTACTGAAGATGTCGCTCTTGCGCACCGGGATTGTGGTGTTACGGTCAATCAGCCTGGTGAACACGCCACCTTTGGTTTCGATACCGAGGCTGAGCGGCGTGACGTCAAGCAGAACGATGTCATCAACCTCACCGGTCAGCACACCACCCTGGACGGCTGCACCGAGTGCCACGACTTCGTCGGGGTTGACTGACTGGTTCGGTTCCTTGCCCAGCATTTCCTGCACCAGGGCCTTCACGGCCGGCACCCGGGTGGAGCCACCGACCAGGATGACCTCATCAATGTCGTTCTTGCTCAGACCGGCTTCCTTCAGTGAGCTTTCAACCGGTCCGCGCAGCTTCTGCAGCAGCGGAGCAATGAGTTCCTCGAACTTGCTGCGCGTCAGCTTCCTGTCCAGGTACAGCGGTGCGTTGCTGGCTGGATCCATGGCGATGAACGGCAGGCTGATGCTTGTTTCGCTCAGGCGCGAAAGTTCCATCTTGGCGTTCTCGGCCGCTTCAATCAGGCGCTGCAGTGCGTGCTTGTCCTTGAGCAGATCGACGTTGTATTCCTTCTTGAACTCGCCGGCGAGCCAGTTGACAATCGCGTGGTCGAAGTCAGAGCCACCGAGTTCGGTGTCACCGTCGGTCGAACGCACCTCAAACACGCCGTCACCGACTTCGAGGACCGACACGTCGAACGTACCGCCACCAAGGTCGAAGACCAGGATGGTTTCGTTGCCCTTGCGGTCCAGCCCGTAAGCAAGTGCGGCTGCCGTCGGCTCGTTGACGATGCGCAGCACTTCCAGACCGGCAATCTTGCCGGCGTTCTGGGTGGCTTCACGCTGCGAGTTGTTGAAGTAGGCGGGTACGGTGATGACAGCCTTGGTGATTTTCTCACCGAGGGTGGCGCTGGCATCATCAACCAGCTTTCTCAGCACCTGGGCAGAAATCTCTTCCGGCGTGAACTGTTTGTCGCCCACGACAAAGCGGACACCGCCGTCGTCACCCTGCACCACTTCATAGGGCGCACGGTCGGCGTCAGCCTTGGCTTCCTCCCACGTGCGGCCGATGAAGCGCTTGGCTTCAAAGATGGTGCCGCCCGGATTGAGCACCGACTGACGCTTGGCCACCTGGCCGACAAGACGCTGGTCGTCCTTGAAAGCAACTACTGACGGGGTCGTGCGATTTCCTTCGCTGTTGACGAGAACGGTGGGCTCGCCACCCTCCATCACAGCGATTACACTGTTGGTCGTACCGAGGTCGATTCCGACTGCTTTAGCCATTGATGATCACTCCCTGGAAATTTACGAGACTGCAAATAACCTGCCATGCAGGACGGCAGAACTCTCACTGCCTGCGAGTATAGCAACGCAGCATTGGCGTGTCAATAGATGTGAGTGTGGTCATATCAACTTTGTGGACAGTCAAACAGGCGGCACCAGCGGGAAGAACAGCGGCACCGCAAACACGGTAACCAGCATCAGTACCAGCAGCAGCGGCAGGCCCACGCGCACGAAATCGCGGAAGCGGTAACCGCCGCTCGACAGCACCAGCATGTTGACCGGCGAGCTCACCGGGGTGACGAAAGCAGCCGAGCAGGCAAGCGCAACAACCATCGCCATCGCTCTGGCATCAAGCCCCAGACTCAGCGCGACCTGCACGGCAACCGGCGCAATCAGCACAGCAGTGGCGGTGTTCGAGATGAGCAGCCCCGCCAGTGCCGTGAGCAGGAACATCCCGGCGAGAACGAGCTGGACCGGCAAACCGGCCAGCAGTCCGGAGATTCCACCCGACAGCAGATCGAGTCCGCCGGTTTTCTGCAGCGCAGTGGCAACCGGCAGGATGCTCGCTATCATGATGACACTGGCCCAGTTGACGGAACGGTAAGCCTCATCGGGATCGATGCAGCCTGTGAGCACGCAGGCTGCAGCCGCCAGCAGCACGGCCAGAACATTCGGAATGAGACCAACGGCCATGACAGCCAGCATCAGGAGCAGAATGACGATTGCCCAGGGCGCCCGGTCGCGGCGGAAGCGCGAGTCCTGCAGCTCCCTGGTCTCGGTGACAGTCACCAGATCGGCCGTTTCCGCAGTGAGACGCGTTAGCTGCCGTTCGGGTCCCAGAAGGAGCAGGGCGTCACCCATCTGCAGCTTCGCCTGCGATATGCGGCCGTCCAGGGTGGTGCCGGCACGGCGTATGCCGACGACAGCCGCTCCGAACCGCTTGCGGAAACTGCTCTCTGCCACTGTCTGGCCCTGCAGTTTCGCACCGGGGGAAACGAGCACTTCGGCCAGCAGCAGGCCCGGCGGAAGTGGCGCCTGCTCACGTACTATCCGCAGTCCTTCCGCTCCTGCGAACCGCTCAACCGCTTCGCGCGAACCCTTCACCGACAGCACGTCACGCGCCTGCAGCAGTGTTGCCGGGTTTGCCGGCCGCAGAGTCCGGCCGGTTGACACAGCCAGGATGCTCAGGCCGTGTCTGCTGCGCACCGAGGCCTCGCCGATCGTGCGGCCCCGCAGCCGTGAGTCAGGATTGATTTCCAGTTCCAGCAGCCTGTCACTGAGACCGTACTGGTCCCACAGTTCCTGCGTGCCCGGCTGCTCCTGGCCACTGCCGGCAGCAACCCGTTCCGGAAGCAGCCGGCGACCGATCAGCGCCATGTAGCCAATTCCGGCCAGCAGGCCCAGCAGCCCCGGGCCGGTGAACTCAAAGAACGAGAACGGTGCGAAACCCGCGTTCTCGAGCTCGGAGCTCACAATCAGGTTCGGCGGCGTCGCGATCAGGGTAAGGGTGCCGCCAAGGAGAGCCGCATAAGCCATCGGCATCAGCAGCAGCGAGGGACTGACCCTGGCCCGGCGCGCAAGACTCACAACTATCGGCAGCATGACCGCAACAGTGCCGGTCGAGCTCAGAAAGGCTGACAGGGCAGCCGTGGACAGCATCACCAGCACCAGCATTCGCAGGTAGCTGGTTCCGGCGGAAGCCTGAAGGCGTCGTCCCATCGCATCAGCCAGGCCGGTGCGGAACATGGCTCCTCCAACCACGAACAGTCCTGCGATTATGATTACGGACTGGTCAGAAAAGCCGGCCACCGCCTCCTGGGCGCTCAGCAGTCCCGGCAGGGCCAATGCCAGCAAAGCCAGCAGGGCCACCAAATCCATGCGGATTTTCTCTGTTGCGAACAGCAGCAGCGTGACCAGGATCACTCCCAGCACATAAACGAGCTCAGGTGTCATCAGTAAGCGAAGCCGGGTTGCGCCGGCGCACCCAGCGGGAAAGGAGCAGCCCGGCAACGAGCATGACTGCCGAGATGGCGATGTACTCCCAGCGGACGCTGACACCGCTGAAACTGAAGTTGCCCTCGAGCGACGCTCCGGCAAAGACACCGATGAACAGGCCCGGCATGCCACCTATGAGCGTCGCCAGCAGAAAGGGCCAGATCGGCACGCGCAGCGCCCCGCACAGGAAATTGATCGGGTCACCGGGCATCGCCGCCAGCCGCATGGTCAGCACGGCCTCGAAGGCATTCTCCCGCAGCCGCCTGGCGGTCCTGCCCCGCTGCATGGGCCGGTTGCCGGCAGCGAAGCGCGCAAGCCAATAGGCAAGGGCGGCCGTGCCCACTGAGGCGACAATCGACCACATCGTTCCGTAAACCGGTCCGAACAGAAAGCCAGCAAACACGGTGAGCACACTGACTGGCAGCAGAAACAGTGGCCGCACAACATAGATGAGCAGCAGCCACAGCACTGCAAAGCGGCTGGCCTGCAGGCCCTGCAGGATGTCGACCAGCAGGTCGGCAGGGGACTGGTCCCGCTGCTGGGCAACCAGCCAGAACGTGCCCAGCAGAACCAGCCAGGCAATCACGAACAGCCAGGTGCGCCGCTGCCTCATGCCGGCCTGCCCCGGTTCACTTCCGGGAAGGCGTGTCTTCTGTTTCGATGGTCACTTCGGATTCTGCGGCAGGTTCACCGAACAGCTGCCAGGCACTGCCGCCACGCAGAAACAGCTCGCGGAACCTGATGCCGGCCCAGCCGCTTGAGCCGACCGACAGGGCCAGTTCACCCTGGGGCACAGAGAAAACTCCGTCGCTGACCCAGGCACGGTGACTCACCCCGTGGATTGTTACCCGCACCTGCTCGCCGACCGGGAGCGGCCGAGCGCTCTGCAGGGTCAGTTTGACGTTGCCGAAGCCGTCCACATAGGCCATGCGCGACTCCGGGGCCGCCGGCACGCCCGAAGCTGACAGCTCTTCCCCGATGACGGTCACATCATTGCGGACAACCCGCGCCAGCGCCTCAGGGTAGTTGTCGCGCGAGCGGAACTGCGAACCGTCGTTGCTGACGGCCAGCCGGTTGATGCTGCTCGCCTGCGGAGCCAGGAATGAAAGTGTATGGCCGGAGTTGACCGCCACCACCCTGCGTCCGTTGCCGAGCGTGACCAGCGTCAGTGCCTCACCGGCATTGTCGCGGCGTGCGGCCGTGTCATCGCGCCGGGGCGCAACGTTGATGAAGACGACCATGTCTTCGGGTCCGTCATTGAGCGCAAGCTGGGCGCCGGCAAATCCTGCGGCAATCGTCGCGAAAGGCGGGACTGTAGTGCAGTGCACCGTGGCGTCGGGCAGGAGCTTCCTTATTCTCTGGGTCACTTCGGCAAAAGCCAGATCCATCGCGCCGAAATCTGCAATCACATGAACGAACACTATGCCATCATCCTACTATCCGGCTGACCGTCTCTGAGTAGCTGCTCGCCCTGGACGAACACGTCACGGACTGACTCTTCCCGTGCCAGGGTTATCAGCGAGGCAAGCACGTCATTCAGGTCACGTGCCCGCTGCAGTCGCCCGGCCAGTGTACTGCCTGGCGTGGCTGTCAGGAACACCGCATCAAAATTCATGCCGCGTCTGAGGCTGCCGCTGGCGGGCAGGCAGAGCGCATGCGCTCCCGCACGGGTGGCCAGCCACAGCAGCTGGGCGGCTTCCAGCCGCAGGCCCTCGGGCCGGTTCATCTGGTGCAGATGCGCACCGAGGGC
Source organism: uncultured bacterium (assembly GCA_964587295.1). Classification (GTDB taxonomy): domain Bacteria; phylum Deinococcota; class Deinococci; order Deinococcales; family Trueperaceae; genus CALDPK01. The sequence continues at coordinate 12,658 of CAZPLV010000002.1, read as the reverse complement.
TTCATTCAGGACTGAGTAACTGGTGCCGGCACCGACGTCGGTGCCAAGCGCCACCTTTACACCTGCCGCAACGTGCGCAGCCAGCGGAAACAGCCCACTGCCAAGGAACAGGTTGCTGCTCGGGCAGTGACATACGCTGCTGCCCGCTGCGGCCAGGCGCTCCAGCTCGCCACCGGTCGGATGCACGTTATGAGCAAACAGCGACCGCTGCGACACAAGCCCGTGCCGGCCGTAGGTGTCGAGGTAGTCGCTGTAACCGGGAAATGAGTCACGGACGACTTCAATTTCTGCGGGCATCTCGTTCAGATGAGTGGTGAACAGCAGGTCGGCTGCAGACCTGAATGCCGCTCCACTTGCTTCCAGCAGCCCTTCGCTGGCAGATACCGAGAACCTGGGGGTCACCGCGTAGCGCAGGCGTCCCTGGCCGTGCCAGCGTTGCGCCAGCCCGACAGTTTCCTCGTAAGCCCGTTCCGGACTGGTGGTCAGTCCTTCCGGCAGGTTGCGGTCGCCCAGCACGAGTCCGGCAGCGACACGCAGTCCGCTCTGCGCGGCAGCTTCGAAAAACTGCTCCATGGCCTGCTTCTGATGGGCCCCGAAGACCAGCGCACTGGTGGTGCCGTTGCGGATCAGGTTGTGCATGAGCTGCCGGCTGGCCCTGCGCGCGTAGTCAGCGTCTGCGAAAAGCAGTTCCTCCGGGAAGGTCCGCTGCTCCAGCCAGTCGAGCAGCGTCAGCCCCATGCTGCCTATGACGGCAAGCTGTGGCAGGTGCACATGCGTATCAATGAAACCGGGCAGCAGATAGCTGCCGCTCCGGTCAATCAGATCAGCTTCCGGGTGACGCGCTGCGACCGCCTCAAAGTCGCCGGTTTCAACAATCACACCGTCAGCGACCAGCACTCCGGCATCTTCGATCGCCGTGAACGTGACGCCGTCAATGGCTTCGCCTTCAGTCGACAGAAGCGTGGCGCGGTACAGCTGCTTGGGCTCAGGGTTGTGCGACATCGCCCGCCATTGTATGTCGGCTGGCCCGACGGGCCGGCCGCGGACTCAGGCGGGAGTCTCTCCCGCTGAGGCGGCGGTGCCGCTGGCAGGCAGGTGCCGGAACAGCCGCAGGCTCGCCTGCATGGCAGGGCCGATGAGCAGTGCAAACGTAAGCGTTCCCCAGCCCACGGGGGCACCGAGCAGCCAGCCTCCGGACAGGACCGTGAGTTCAATGCCGGTGCGGACGACGCGTACGCTCAGGCCGGTGCGTTTACTGACACCGAGCACAAAACCGTCACGCGGACCCGCTCCCCAGCCGGAACTGATGTACATGCCGGTGGCAAGTCCCACCATCAGGATGCCGGAAACGAAGATGACCCAGCGCAACATCATCGGCACCAGCACAAAATCAGGCATGAACAGCAGCACCAGGTCGACCATGAAACCGATGAGCACCATGTTCAGGACTGTGCCCCAGTCAATGCGCTGGTTGAAGAACGCCACACCGATTGCAAGCAGAATCAGACCGGCTCCGGCGCTTGCGACTCCGTAGCTGATGGGCAGCGCCAGGTGCAGGCCAAAATGAAAGGCCGACCAGGGATCAAGTCCCAGGCCGGCCTGGATCATCAGGCTGATTCCGACTGCGAACACCACAAAGCCACCCATGAGTTTGGGGAACTGGTCCCAGTGTCCGCGTTTCAACTCAGTCCGAGCCGCCCCTCAACCCGAGAAGGGTGAACCGCCGGCCATGTCAGCTGCGGAATAGTAGGGGTTCTCGCCACTTGAGTGGTCGGTAGCGTCGCGTACGCCCTTCAGTCCGCGTACCTGCTCGCGCAGGCTGCGTTCCACGCCGTGCTTCAGCGTGACGGTTGAAGCGGCACAGCCCTGGCAGCCACCGCCGAAGCGGATGATGGCATAGCCGTCGTCGACGCCTTCAAGCTCGACAACGCCGCCATGACTGGCAACGCCGGGGTTGATCACGGTATCCAGCACGTCCTGTACGCTCTGTGCCAACGGATCGTCCCAGCTCGGGCTCGGGTGGAACACCCGGAAGCCGCTCTGCATCATGCCCTGCACAAAATCGACAGTGGCACCATCAAAGTTGTCGGCGCTGACCGGATCGGCAAACACCTGGAAATCTCCGGCATCAAAGATGCGGTCGGAATCCTGGCGGTCCTCATCCTTAACCAGCCAGAGCTTCTGCTCGCTGCGTGTGCCAGCGAGACGGAGCGCACTCACTCCCTGGGCCTTCTGGGCTTCCAGGAACTGGAGAATGCGCTCCTTCGCGGTATCAGTAAAGTTCAGGTTCATTTGGCGTCAGTATTGCACCATGTGGGTGCTGCTTACAGCACCTGCATGACGTAATCGTCAGTTGCGCGCTCCAGGCCGGCCGGATCTGCGACGTAAACCCCGCGGGTTCCGGACAGTGTGCCTTCATTGCGCAGCTCACCCAGGATGCGGGTGATTGTGACGCGTGATGAACCGGTCAGGTCAGCCAGATCCTCGTGAGTGAGTGACAGCGGCAGCTTGACGCCTTCCTCACCGGCGTCACTGGGCTGGCCAAAACGCTGGGTGAGACGCAGGAATGCGCGGGTGACACGTGCACCGACCGGCATTTCAGCCTCGTCGATCATTTCACGGCTGCGGCGGACCTGGCGGGCCATGCTGCGGACGATGTAGTCACGCAGTTTGCGGTCATTCATCGCCTGCTGCGGGTCAATCGGAGTGAGCGTGGCGTCATGCACCGCGATGACCGTTTCCGCATGCGGGCCGTTGTCAAGCGCAGCCAGTCCGATCACGTCTCCGGCACCGTAAAGGTCCGCGATACGGTCGCGGCCGAGCGAGGTTGGTACTATGGCCTTCAGCACGCCGTAATTTACGACGTACAGGGCAGCGGCTTCGCGGCCCGCTTCATAAAGGGTGGCGCCGGCTTCCACAGTGCGGCTGGGGAGTGCGAGTGCACTCGGAACAATTTCGGATGCAGCGATGAAGCCGTTTCCTTGTGTCGTGTAGGCATTATTCAGCATAATTCTTCCTTTCTGCTGAAAGCTGAAACAGGTTTGCATTCGTGTGGGGTACGGACCCGGCGCCTCGGGAACGATCGGCGCGCTGTGCGGCCCGCAAGCAACTACAGAAAGTATAGCAGAACGGGTAGGGTTCTGTCTATACCCCTGCGCCGGACCCGGGTATGTCGCCGGCTTGACAATCGCCAGCAATCCACTTACTATCTAAGGTAGCATATGGAACAGGCCAAGGCACAGATCCAGCTTCCGCCCGCCCAGCAGCGCGTCTACGACCGCCTGCTGGAGCACCACGGCAGGTATGGCACACTGCCCGACCTGTCCGAGTTCGCCCGGCAGCTCAACGTGCACTACGTGTCACTGAAGCAGCACCTGCAGGCGCTGGACCGCAAGGGTCTGCTGCGTTTCGAAAGCCGGGGGCATGGCCGTTCACCCCTGTTGCAGCTGCACCCTGCCGCCACCGGCATCCCGGTGCTGGGCGGCATTCCGGCTGGCCAGCTGAGTGAAGCAGCCGCGCTGGCCGAGGAGTTCCTGCCCCTGCCGGGCATCCGCCAGGCCAGCTTTGCACTGCGGGTTGAGGGTGAATCCATGGCTGATCTGATCCAGCCGGATGACATAGTCATTTTTGAGAAGCGACGCCCGCACCGCTCGGGGGAAATCTGCGCAGTCCGGGTGGATGAAAACGAAGTCACCCTCAAGTACCTGGACTTCGTGAAGCCGGACCTGGTCACCCTGCGGCCGCATAATCCCGATTTTGAGCCGGTTACCGTGCCGGCCGCACGAGTGAATGTCGAGGGTGCCTATCTTGGCCTCATGCGGGGCTCGGTCACAGCTTCCCTGCTTGAAACCATCGACTGACACAACTGCCTTGCGGCACGCTGCAACCGCGCGCCCCAAGGCAGTCACTGGCCCAGGAAAGCCTGGTACCAGAGCGCACTGTCCTTGGGTGTGCGCACCTGGCTGTCGTAATCGACATGCACGATACCGAACCTTTTCCCATAGCCGTGCGCCCATTCAAAATTGTCCAGCAGACTCCAGGCAAAATAGCCTTTCAGCGGCACGCCGGCGGTAACAGCCTCAAGGCTCGCCCTGATGTGGTCCTGAAGGTAAGCCGTCCGACCGGGATCGGCTACCCGGCCAACTTCCGGTTCCGGATCCGTATAAGCTGAACCGTTTTCGGTCACGTACAGCCGGGCGGGTGAGTAATCCCGGTGCAGGCGCAGCAGAAGGTCACGCAGTGCATCCGGATAAACCTCCCAGTCCATCGCCGTGTGTTCCAGGTCCGTGCGCACATGGCTGTATCCGAGCGGCTCGCGCGGGTCATTCCTGATGACAGCCCTGTTGTAGTAGTTCACCCCGAGGAAATCGAGGGGCTGCCGGATCTGGTCAAGGTCAGCGGCAGCAAGTTCCGGCACAAGGTCGCCGTACAGCTCGAGCATGTCCTCCGGATACCTGCCAAGGAAAACCGGATCCGCGAACCAGCGGTTGAAGAATCCGTCATGGCGCCGGGCTGCCTGAACATCGTCCTCCGATTCTGACGCCGGATAAGCCGGACTGAAATTGAGGACGATGCCGGCATTCACCCCCGGCGCCGCACTGCGCAGGGCCTGCATGCCGTAACCGTGGGCAAGCAGCAGGTTGTGGGACGCCAGAAGCGCGGCGCGGCGGTCGCGCTGCCCCGGTGCGTGCTCACCTGTCAGGTAACCGAGAAATGACGAACACCAGGGTTCATTGAGGGTCGAGTACGCCACCGGCCTGTCCCCCAGACGGCCGGCAAGGGCAGCGCAGTAGTCTCCGAAGGCCAGGGCCGTATCGCGGCTCAGCCAGCCACCCCTGTCGGACAGTGCCTGGGGCAGATCCCAGTGGTACAGGGTTACGTGGGGCTCGATACCCCGTTCAAGCAACCCGTCCACAAGCCGGTCATAGAAATCCAGCCCTCTCGGCTCCACCTCTCCCGTACCGCCGGGCACCACCCGCGGCCAGGCCACGGAGAAGCGGTAAGCCTGCATGCCCAGATCCCTGATGAGGTCCAGGTCATCCGGCCAGCGGTTGTAGTGATCGCAGGCGATACTGCCGTCACTGCCGTCGATAATCTTTCCGGGTGTGGCGGCAAATGTGTCCCAGATGGATGGGCCCCGGCCATCGGCCTCCGTCGCACCTTCAATCTGGTATGAGGACGTGGCCGTGCCAAAAATGAAGTCAGCCGGAAAGTCACTGCGATTCGTCATCTGTTGCCTCCACATGCAGCTCGCCCAGTGAACCGGCGGGCACGATGAAACTGGTTCCGTCCGCGAAGACGACCGGGCGGTCGTAATCGGCGGAGTTCCGGGCCAGATAGGTACGGCCTGCGGGAGTGGACTGCACCCCGCTCTGCGCGAAGTCTGACCACAGCTCGGGATCAGGCGTTCCGTGTGTCGCCAGACTGCTCAGGTACCAGAGTGTCTTGGCCCTGCTTTCCCCGAATTCCACAGGCAAGTCCGCATTCCACTCGGCGAGGGCCGCTTCCGGATCGGCGTAGGCCAGGTACTGCAGGGCGATGTCGGGCCAGTAATGCGCGCGGCCGTCGGTCATCGTCCGGTAGTTGTCCATCACGAAGTCACGGTCGCGGGCAAGATAGGCCGACCCACTGGTGAGAGGCAGGAAGTTGATTCCGTGAATCGCTCCGGGATCGCCGGTCCACCAGGTTCCGTAGGCGCCCCCGTCACTCCAGAGGATGCCGATTGCGCTGCGTTCAAAACCGGCCGGGAAATTGCCGCCGGCGGCAAACCAGTACTGCCAGACGGCGTCGACCTGACTGGCGTAAAGGTATACGCCCAGCTCAAGCAGCGCGGCATTGCCGGTCGCTTCGGCCCAGCGCACCAGCCCCGCGGCGTGGTTGATGGCCTCACTTGATGATTCCAGGTTGTTGCCGCGGTCGTAGCGGCCGCTCCCCGAGGCCCAGCCGTGACCCGTATACGGATCGACTGCCCTCAGGAACGGGAACAGCGGGTCATCACGGCCTGCCGCCGTGTCACGGATGATCAGGTCAACCATCGGGCCGTACGTCTGCGCCCAGTCAGGGTCGCGCTCGGCGACGCTGGCTGCCGCCTGCAGAAAGTAGCCGTAATGGAAGGGATGGTCATTGAGCTCCGCATCGTGTCCGTGTGAGGTCGGGCTGGCCAGAAGAGCACCCCAGTGGGGATCGTAATAAAGGTAAGGCGACTGGCCGGCGTCGAACCAGTCCTCAAGCCTCTCCTTCAGTTCAGTCAGCAGCCGCTCGGCCGAGACCGTGTCTGCAAGCTGATCCGCGATGGTGAGGAGGCTCGCAAGGCGGCCGAAACTCTTGCCGTCTGAATACGAGTCCGATTCGCGGGTCTGCCCCGGCATGAGGCCGAACATGCGGCTGGTGCTGTTTACGTAACGCTGCAGTTCAGCGGCAGCTTCACCGGCTCGTTCACCAGCCGGGAGTGCGGGCTGCACCCCCCGGAACGGCAGCCGTACGCTGAATCCCTGTGTGAGCGCCAGGCGCAGTTCACCGCGCGGCGTGTCATAGGCGATATCGGTGAGTGCCGCGTTGCTGCGTGTGTACTGGTGCGGGTACAGACCGGTCAGCACCGGCTGTTCCGTTCCGAAATCAAATGTGACCTCAACGATTCCCTGGTCACGCAGCCAGCGCCAGCCGGTGCGGGTTTCACCCGGCCGCTCGAATACATGACGGGCAAGCAGTTCGGCGGCACCGTCAGTTTCCGGTACGGCCGCCACCGCCAGGTCCAGCTTGCCTGTGCTGCTGATGAACAACCGGCCGGACTCAGCTTCGATGCTGGCCTCAGGGGGTACCAACAGCAGGAAACTCCTGCCGTCCGCATTCATCAGCGCTGCCTGGACACCGTCATGCTCCGAAATGCCTCTGAATTCTCCGCCAAGCAGTTCAGCTTCACCGTCCGGAGCGGTGAACCACAGGTACGGGCTGCCTTTAACTATGGTCGCCAGCAGTTGCCCGTCCTCCTCCGTGTGCCAGCTGAGATCGACAGACCAGTCGCTGAAACCGCTCACGAGTGCAGCCTCGGCCCTCATGCCGGGTACGCTCAGCCGCAGCGAATCACGGTGCGCGGCCCGGAAGCCTTCGTCACTGACGACCGTTTCCGGCCAGCCAAACGCGAGTCCGTCGGCCCTGGCCCGCAGCGAAAACGGGTCTGAGAACACCGGCAGTGAATAGCGGTCCCACAGAAGCGAGCTCCACCAGCGGTTGGTCGGCGCCGGCCCACTCAGCTCTGCACTGCGCCAGATTTCCTGCTGCGGAAGGCGGATCTGGGCCGGCGGCCGCTCCAGCAGCGAGCCCGGCTCAAGACCGGCCGGCTGCTGCGCTCCGGCCAGGCTGCCGGCACTGAGCAGTGCGACCGAGATTGTTGAGATCATGCGGCGGACTTTCACCTCAGCCCTTGACCGAACCGGCGGTGAGGCCCTCGATCACCTGTCTGGACGCCAGGAAGAAGATTATGAACAGTGGCAACACCGCCAGCGCCGTGCCGACCATGACCGCACCCCAGTCGGTACTGACCAGTCCCTGCAGGCTGCGCAGCGCCAGCGGCAGCGTGTAGGTGTCCCGTGAGCGGAGCAGGACGAGCGGTCCCATGAAGCTGTTCCACATGCCGATGAAGGTGAGCAGCCCCAGTGTCGCCATGCCCGGGCGGATCAGGGGCACGGCGATGCTGCGGAAGATGCGGAACTCGCTGGCACCGTCGATCCGGGCCGCATCCATGAGTTCACGGCTGATCGTGGAGGCTATGAACTGCCGCATGAGGAATATGCCGAAAGCATCGGCCATTCCCGGCACCCACAGGGAACGCGGTGTATCCAGCCAGCCGATCAGGTCGATCACCAGGAAGTGCGGAATGATGTTGATCAGCGACGGCAGCAGCAGGCTGGCAATGACTATGCCGAACAGCAGGCGTTTGCCACGGAAGTCATACAGCGCAAAGGCGAAACCGCCCAGGCTGCAGAAGAACAGTTTGGTTACCGTGGCCATCACGGCTATATAAACGCTGTTCCACATGTTCCGGTAAAAGGGGACGTCCTTGGTCAGGGCATCCAGGTTGCGGCTCAGATCATCGCCGAACCAGAACGGCGGCGGCGCGGAGAAAATCGTTGAGCGGTCATGCGTGGCCCACACGAACATGAGGTAAAACGGCAGGATTGTGATCACAGCCAGCAGAACGAGCGTCAGTGCGGTTGCCAGGCGGCCGGGCTTCAGCCGGAAACGTCTGGTCCTGGTGTCGGCTTTCTCCTGGTTTCGGGTCGCAGTGGTTACGGCCATCTCACTCCCTCATCTCAAGGCTGCGCCGGCCGAACAGCAGGAACTGTGCCACCGTGCCAACGCCGATGATTACGAACAGCGCCCAGGACATGGCCGCGGCGGTGCCCATGTCATTCCACTCGAAGCCGAGGCGGTACAGGTACATTGCGACGGTCATGCCGGACCGGCCGGTGCCGCCATCGGAGCCGACCATGATGTAGGGCTCGTCGAACAGCTGCAGGTTGCCGATGATGGTCAGGGTGGCAGCGAAGAACATGATCGGCCGCAGCAGCGGCAGGGTGATGAAGCGGAAACGCTGCCATGAACCGGCACCATCGATTGAGGCGGCTTCGTAATATTCCTTCGGAATCGTAGCCAGGCCGGCTGAGTAAAGCACCACGTTGAAGCCGAAGTACTTCCAGACGACCAGGGTGGATATCGCAGGCTTGATGAACTCAAAGCGGCCGAGCCAGTTGATGGGTTGGCTCAGCCCTGAAACCAGCCAGGAGGTGACCGGCCATTCGGCCAGGGCACCAAGGAACTGGTTGACGACGCCGAACTGCGTACCGAACAGCGTCTGGAAGACGATAGCCACGGCCACCGTCGAAGTGATATAGGGCAAAAAATAGGCCGCTGTCAGCGGATGCCGGAGCGAATTGAAACCACTGACGATCAGGAATGCCAGTGGAATGGCAATCAGGTGCTGCGGCAGTCCCGATGCGATTGCCAGCCAGACGGTGTTACCGAGAGCCTGCCAGAACCAGGGGTCGGTCAGCAGCAGCTGGTAGTTTTCCAGGCCGATGAACTCCATACTGGACAGGCCCTGCACAGGGTTCCACTTCTGGAATGACAGGTACATGGAGAACAGGGTCGGGAAGAAACCGAAGCCGAGGAACAGCAGGAAGAACGGACTGACGAATATATAGGGCGCATAGCGCCGCTGGAAGCGGTACCAGCGCTTTCCAAACGGCAACCGTTCCTGGTCTGCAGAGCTGTGCTTAATCATGGCCATCCTCCTGAGAGGCAGGGGAGCGCCGAAACGCTCCCCTGCCACCGGAAAGGTGTTGCCTCAGCGGGCGCGCCGCTGAATCTGGGCCGCAGCGTCCTCGAGGGCTGCGTCGATGTCACGACCGTTGTTGAGCACTTCGGTCAGTGCGGACTGCACGATCTCGAGTGCGATGTGGTCGTACTCGGTCACAGCCACACCGGGGGTGTTCTGGGCAACCTGTGCGAACAGGTTACGGGCGTCCTGGCCGCCGAGGAACTCGATGGCCTCGTCGAAGCTCTCATCCTCATAGGTGCTGGTTACGGCCGGGAAGGCAGCCGTGGTGTGGAATGCCGACAGCTGGATCTCGGGACGGGTGCTCAGGAACTGGACCAGCTTCCAGGCAGCTTCCTTGTTCTGGGACTGCTCGGGGATGGCGTAGTGCGTTCCGCCCCATGAGCCGAAGGTGTCCTCCGGGAAGTTGGAGGTGATCCACAGGCCACTGGTGTCAGGGGCCATCCAGTTCTGCAGGTGGCCGAGCAGCCAGGCGCCACTGAACTGGCTGGCGGTGGTGCCGGAGTTGAACGCTTCGTACCACTCGTTGCTCCAGTCACCGATCTGGGCGTCGAGACCCTCTTCGCGGATGGTCTGGGCGATTTCGAAAGCGCGCACGAAGCGGTCGGAAGTGACAGTCACGTTGCCGTCGGCGTCGAAGAAGAAGCCTTCGCCTTCGGGCACGTTGCTCTGGAAGTAGGCGCGGGCAACATCTGCTGCGTTCGTCAGCAGGTATGCGTCGGTCTGCTCGACAACCGCGCGGCCGTAGTCAAGGTAGGCGTCCCAGCTTGCGGTCACTTCATCCGCGGTGGTGCCGACCTGCTCCAGGATGTCGCGGCGCAGGAACAGCACGCCCGGACCAAGGTCGCCGGGGAGGGCGATGGTGCGGCCGTCAGCCGTGGAAATCTGCGACCAGGAGTAGGGCGCATAAAGGTCCTGATATTGGCCGGCATTGTAGGGTTCCTGCGCCAGGTCAACGAGTGCGCCGGAGGCCAGGAAACGGGCTACGAACTCAACGTCAAGCGCAACAACGTCCGCGGCACCGGTTGAGGCGGCCAGCTCGGTGACCAGGCCGTTGTGGTGGTCGCCGTGCTCACGGCGCACCATCTCGACGATGATGTCCGGGTTCTCTTCGTGGAAAATGGGCAGTACTACGTCCAGGTGTGAGTCCAGATCCGGGTAGACCGCGATGGTCAGGGTTGTCTGGGCGACAGCGGCGCCCAGCAGCGCAGCAGCAAGCAGTGCAGTCAGTTTTTTCATCCGTTATGGCTCCTTCAAGGGGTCAAGCCGGGAAGTCTCAGGGTTGCGGCGCCGGTCACAGCCTGCGCACGGATTGTCTTACGGCAAGTTCAGGTTCGAACTGTTCAGTCACCTCCGGTTTCTCGCCCCTGAGGGCGGCCAGAACGAGGCCTGCGGCTGCCTCACCCATCTCCAGCAGCGGCTGGCGGACTGTGGTCAGCGTCGGGTAAAGGTAGCGGGCGAAAACGACATCGTCGAAGCCCACCACTGAAATGTCATCCGGAATGCGCTTGCCAGTTGCCCGCAGCGCCTGATAGGAACCTATTGCCATCTGGTCGTTGCCTGCGAAAACCGCAGTGATGTCGGGCCGGCGTTTCAGCAGACGCATCGTTGCCTGGTAGCCGCCCTCCTCAAGCCAGTCGGACTCGATGACCAGCGTGTCGTCGAAGGCAATGCCTGCCTCTTCCAGGCCCTGGCGGTAACCCTGCAGACGCGCCCGGCTGTCGGGGAAGCTCAGCGGGCCGGTCAGATGCCCGATCACCCGGTGGCCGTTGTCCGTCAGGTGACGTGCGGCAAGCAGGCCGCCGTACTCGTTGTCAATGGCAATGCTGCGGCTGCCGGCTTCTGCGATGTGACGGCCGACCATTAC
>CAZPLV010000002.1:0-1357 GCA_964587295.1 uncultured bacterium | reverse complement strand
CCACCGGAACGGTTCGTCACCAGACTGCGTGCAAACACGTTGGGCCGGTAGTTCAGTTCATTCACTGCAGCAAGGACCCGGCGCCTGGTATCAGCCGCCACCGGCACGGTTCCGTTCAGGACGCGGGACACGGTGGAGATGCTCACCTGAGCCCGCTCTGAAACGTCACGGATTGTGGCGTTGCCTGAAACCTCTGCCACGTGGCGAAAGCCTTCCTGCAGGTGATTGCTGACCTGCCGCAGTGGGAACCGACGGCGCAGTTGCTGCGCCGGAACTTCTCTGAAAACGTTTTCAGAAATCTAGCGCACTGCAGGCACCGCTGTCAAGGCCAGGTAGCCTGGCTAACGCGATGGAATCGTGCCTGAGCCGATTCCAACGGCATTTCTCACAGCCAGGCGTCATGCGTTACGTCTGAAATCGTTTTCAGGAAAGTCTGCTGGCCCGCAAAGGCACAAAGCGGTATCATGCACGGCAACAGTCAAAGAACTGTCCGCGCAGGTATTGCAGGCGTTACCTGCTGCGACATGGAGGCGTTACATGACAGTAACCGCGGAAAAGACCCAGCTTCTTAACTTCGTGGGCGGTGAGTGGCGACGCTCAGCCGCCGGTGATTACCGGGACGTGATCAACCCGGCAACCGGCGAGGCCATTGCGGCCGTGCCCCTGAGCCCTGCCAGCGAGGTCGAGGAGGCTGCCAAGATTGCGCACGAAGCCTACCTTCAGTGGCGCGAAGTGCCGGTCGTGGACCGCATCAAGCCGCTGTTCAAACTGCGTGACCTGCTTGAGGAGAACATCGAGGATCTGGCCCGCACGATCACGATGGAAGCCGGCAAGACCTACGGCGAGTCAATCGGCGAGATGCGCCGTGGCATTGAGAACGTTGAGGTTGCCTGCGGAATGCCCATCCTGCAGCAGGGTTACAACAACGAAGACATTGCCCGAGGCATTGACGAGCACATGTTCCGCCAGCCAATCGGAGTCGCTGCCGCCATCGTGCCGTTCAACTTCCCCGGCATGATCCCGCTCTGGTTCCTGCCCTACGCAGTGGCAACCGGCTGCACCTTCATCCTGAAGCCCAGCGAGCGTGTGCCGCTGACCATGCAGAAGTTCTATGCGCTGCTCGAGCAGGCCGGCTTCCCGCCGGGCGTCGTCAACCTTGTCAACGGCGGCAAGGAAACGGTTGATGCAATCCTCGACCACCCGCTCATCCGCGGCGTTTCCTTCGTCGGCAGCACGCCGATCGCCAGGTACGTCTACTCCCGCGCAGCCGCCAACGGCAAGCGCGCCCAGGCGCAGGGCGGCGCCAAGAACCCGGCCGTCATCATGCCTGATGCCGACATGGACATGAGCACGCGCA
>CAZPLV010000001.1:31945-41735 GCA_964587295.1 uncultured bacterium | reverse complement strand
GGAGTTCGACCGAGTCTTCCGTGAAGCGGGCAGCGGCACGCTGATCAATCTGGACCTTGGTTCCGAGAAGCATTCCGTAGTGGTGAAGGCCGTTCAGATGAACAAGCGCCGCCGCGTTCCACAGCATGTGGACTTCTTCGCGGTCACTGCCGGTCAGAAGCTCCAGGTCGGTGTCAACATCATCCTGGAAGGCACCCCGCAGGGCGTGCGCGACGGTGGAAACCTCGACGTACAGCGCCGTGAGGTCGTCATCAACGTCGATCCGCGCAACATTCCGTCACACTTTGAACTTGACGTGAGCGAACTTACGATCGGCGACGCAATCCACATCAGCGATCTGGTGCACCTCCTCCCCGAGGACGCCGAGCTGGTTGACAACGCCGAACTGACCATCGCTGCCGTAGTGGCACCGCGTGTCGCTGAGGCTGACGAGGAAACTGAGGACGAAGCCTCCGTTGAACCCGAAGTCATCGGTGAGGAAGCTTCCGATGAAGCAGGCGAGGAAGACGCCGGCTGAGCCGGATTTCCAACTGCTGAAGTTTTTCGGTGCGGGTGCTCTCCAGGGGGCGCCCGCACCTGTCTGTTGGCCGTTATGGCGAGTCTGGAGTCAGGAAATTGTCGGAAACGGAAGCTGAAACCACCGCCGTCCCCCGCATCCGCCTGGTTGCGGGCCTTGGCAACCCGGGCCTCCGCTACGCACGGACGAGGCATAATCTCGGTTTCATGGTGCTGGATGAACTGGCACGGCGGCATGGCCAGCGCTACCTGAAACAGGGCCGGGCCGAACGGGCACGGATCCCGGCCGCCACACTGATCAAGCCCCAGACGTTCATGAATCTGTCAGGCAGTGCCATCCAGGCGGGACTGAGCTCCAGTGGCACAGCAGCCGGCGAGCTGCTGGTCGTGCATGATGACCTGGACCTGCCCCTGGGCCGCTTCCGCTTCCGTTTCGGCGGCAGCGCAGGTGGACAGCGTGGCGTGCAGGACACCATCAGCCGCATCGGCAAGGAGTTCTGGCGACTCAAGCTGGGCATATCGGCCGCGCCGGACGGCTGGGAAACAAAAAACTGGGTTCTGAGCCGCTTCCGCAAGGAAGAGGACGATCTGCTCCAGGAGGTAATCAGCACTGCTGCAGATGCTGTTGAACACTGCCTGGCCCACGGGCCGGAAAGTGCCGCCAACCACTTCAATGGGCTGGATCTGAGTAACTGAGCAGCGTGGGCGGACGCGCGCTGGCGTCCGCCCACGCTGATTCAGCTGTTGCCGGCCTCAGTCGCCGGAGCCGACCTGCTCCAGGCTCTGCTGCAGCCGTTCGCTCAGACTCTGATTGGCACTTAGTTTCGCCCGTTCCGCTTCCACAACCTCCGGCGCTGCCTTGGTCAGGAAACCCTGGTTTGACAGCTTGCGCTCCAGGCGTTCCGTCTCGGTTGACAGTTCCCTGAGACGCTTTTCCTGTCGTGCACGCCACCTGGATATGTCAATCAGGCCAGCCAGCGGCAGCCTCATTTCGACAGTGCCCACCGGCTGCTGCAGCGACGGGCCGGAACCCGCGCTGTCAGTCAGCTCCGCCCGGGCCAGGGCAGCGAATACCGGTGCTGTCGCCATGAGTGCCTCGCTGCCTTCCCCGCTGAGCTCAACCGTGACCTGAGCACGTGGGTCCAGACCCGCTTCGGCCCGCAGGTTGCGCACGGCGGCCGTGGCCTCCATCAGCAGTTCGAACTCGCGCACGGCAGCAGCGTCGGCCAGGGCCGGATTCGTGGTCACCCAGGTGTCCTGGCCGAGCTGGACCTCCGTGTGGCCCAGTGCCTCATACAGCTCGCTGGTGATGAACGGCATGAACGGGTGCAGGAGCTTCATCACTTCGCTGGTCACGAAGTGCAGTACGGCGGGTGCAGCGCTGTCACCCGCACGCAGGGCAGGCTTGACAGCCTCCAGGTACCAGTCGCAGAACTCGCTCCAGACGAACTCGTAGGCCGCACGCGCCGCCTGACCCAGATCAAACTGCTCCAGGTGGCCGGTCACGGTTGCCGCAGCACTGCTCAGGCGGTCCAGTATCCAGCGGTCGGCGAGTGCCAGCTGCTCACGATCAGGCAGTTCGTAGCGTGTGCCCGGTTCAAGGTTCATCAGTACGAAGCGGGTTGCATTCCACAGCTTGTTGGCGAAATTGCGGCCCATTTCCACGCGCCGGTCGTCCCAGTTGATGTCCTGGCCGCCGGTGGACATGTGGCACAGCGCGAAGCGCAGCGCGTCCGCGCCATACTGGTCGATGGCCTCCAGCGGATCGACACCATTGCCGCGGCTCTTCGACATCTTGCGGCCCTCACTGTCCAGAATGAGGCCGTGCAGCATGATGTCCCTGAACGGCGGCCCGTCAGTGAACTCGAGAGCCGCCATCTGCATCCGCGCCACCCAGAAGAAGAGGATGTCGTAGCCGGTCACCAGTGTGGAGGTCGGATAGAACTTCCGGTAAAAGGGGTCTTCCGTGTCGGGCCAGCCGAGCGTCGAAAACGGCCACAGGTTGCTGGAGAACCAGGTGTCGAACACGTCCGGATCACGGGTGAGTTCAAGATGCGTGTAGCGCGGATCATCAGTGGGATCAAGGTCGGGAGTGTCAGCGTCGGGGACAAAGGTGTTGCCTTCAGAGTCATACCAGGCGGGAATCTGGTGCCCCCACCACAGCTGCCTGGAGATGTTCCAGGGCCGCAGGCTGGAGAGCCAGTCGGCGTTCACCTTGGTATAGCGGGCCGGATGTACCTGCATTTCACCGGCGTTGAGTGAAGCCAGCGCCTTCTCAGCCGCTTCACTGGTGTCATAAAACCACTGCAGGGACACGACCGGCTCAACCGGCTCGCCGGTGCGTTCACTCAGGCCGAGCGAAACCGTGTGGGGCCGCACTTCCTTGAGTGAGCCGTCCGCCTCGAGCGCTTCCACAACCAGCGGCCGTGCCTCGAAACGGTCAAGTCCGCGGAATTCCTCCGGCACGAGCTCACCGCTGAGCTTCGCATCCAGGTCAATCACGCTGGGCCGCTCCAGGCCGTGGCGTTCGCCGATCTCGAAGTCAGTGGGGTCGTGTGCGGGTGTGATTTTCAGGGCACCGGTTCCGAAATCCTTCTCAACTGCCTCGTCGGTAATGACCGGAATCCAGCGGCCGGTCAGTGGTATCCGTGCCTTCTTGCCGGCCAGGTCGCTGAAGCGTTCGTCATCCGGATGGACGGCAATTGCCGTATCGGCAAAAATCGTTTCCGGCCTGACTGTTGCGATGCGGATCTCTCCGCCACCCTCAAGCTCATAGGCAAGGGTCCAGATGCTGGCCTGACGCTCCTCACGGTTGACCTCCAGGTCAGACAGCGTGGTCTGGCTCACAGGATCCCAGTTGACGATCCGCTCAGAGCGGAAAATCTTGCCCTCGTGGAACAGCTGCACGAACTGGCGGCGCACTGCCGCAGAGAGGTCCTCATCCAGGGTGAAGCGGGTGCGGCTCCAGTCGGCGCTGATGCCGAGCCGGTGCAGTTGCCCCAGAATCACTTCACCGTAGCGGTCTTTCCAGTCCCAGACCCTCTTCAGGAATTCTTCGCGCCCCAGGTCATGACGGCTCAGGCCCTCTTCCCTGAGATCACGTTCCACAACAAGTTGGGTGGCAATGCCGGCGTGGTCGGTCCCCGGCTGGTACAGGGCCTCGTAACCCTGCATGCGCCGGAAGCGGATCAGTGTGTCAATAAGTGTGTTGTCAAACGCATGACCCAGGTGAAGGTTGCCGGTGATGTTCGGCGGCGGAATGACAATCGTGTACGGTTCCCGGTCCGAGCCGGCGTCAGCCGTGAAAGGCTGCTCAGCCCAGCGTTTGACCCACCTGCCCTCCACCTCACGGGGGGCATAGGCACTCGCCAGGCTGCTGGTTGGCTGGTCTGACCCGTCTGCTGCTTCTGTCATTCGGCTGAAACCTCCACCCAGCCAGCTTATAGCAGCCGGCTGTCTTCAGCCACCGACCACGGGCAGCGAGGTCATCGCCTGCTGACTCACTTCCCGGACCATCATGCGTGCGCTGCGGCGCAGCTGCAGGCTTGCGGGGTTGTCCGGCTCGGCTATCACGAGCGGTGCGCCGCTGTCGGCAGCCTCGCGCAGCCTGGTTCGGATCGGGATCTGCCCCAGCAGTTCCACATGCTCGGTCTCGGCGAAGCGGCGAGCTCCGCCCTCACCGAAGATGTAGTCACGCTGGCCGTCCGGCAGCTCATACCAGCTCATGTTCTCGACAATGCCCAGAACAGGAACGTGGGTCTTGCGCAGCATGCTGTATGCCCGGCGCACATCCATCATGGCGACTTCCTGCGGTGTCGTCACCAGGACCGCTCCGCTCAGCTGCACCAGCTGGCTCAGGGAAAGCTGCACGTCACCCGTGCCGGGCGGCATGTCGACTATCAGGTAGTCGAGTTCCCCCCACAGGGTCTGCTGGATCATCTGGGTCAGCGTGCCGTGCAGGATGGGTCCGCGCCACGTAAGCGCCTGGCCGTCCTCCACCAGATTGGCGATCGAGATGATGCGCACTCCGTGGCTGGTGAGAGGCAGGATCCGCTTGTCGTCATCTGCCAGCAGCCGCCGTCCCTCAACCCCGAACATGCGGGCCTGGGAAGGTCCGTAAATGTCAGCGTCGAGCAGTCCGACACTGGCACCTTCGAGCGCCAGGGAGGCAGCCAGGTTCGCCGCTACGGTGGATTTGCCGACCCCACCCTTGCCTGAACCGACGCTTATGACGAACTTCACTCCCGGCAGTACTTCCTGCTGGGCCCGACCGGTCTGGGCGTCAAAGTTCAGGTTGACGGTATCCAGTCCGGCAACACCCCCGAGTGCGGCTCGGATGCGCTTCTCAAGCTCAGGCCTGTCCGGCGAGGCCTCGGCGACGATGGCAATGCTGACGTCAGCATGTGTGCCATCGGCCGCAACGTTGCCGACCATGCCAAGGCTCACGATGTCCTCCGGCAGCTGCGGATCAAGCACCGTCCTGAGTGCCGAAATTATGTTGTCTTTCACGGTTCCATTCATTTCCAGCAGCGTACCAGCAGCCCGGGTGCTCCACAAGCATTGCGTTTACGGCGCTGTTATGCAGGCTATAATCACCCGCAATGGCAATAAACCTGACAGAACGGTGGGCTGGGCGGCGGGACCGGGACTGGCCAGGCAATCCATGAGTGACCGGATCCGGTACCAGGCACAATCAATCCTTGCTGAACGAACCGGTGTCACCACCTACCGCGGTGTTGACCCGGTTACGGGACTTCCGGTACTCATTTACCGCTTCAGGGGCACTCCCGATCCTGCGCTTGCCCGGCTTGACAGTGAATACCTGCCGCGCCTGCTGGCCTGGCGTGATGACGGCGAGACCGGCGTGATGGTGGTCGCCTGGAGCAGCGCACTTGTGCCGGCTGAAGGCAACGATCTGGACAGTGCACGACTGCTTGATGCGGCGCGTGCACTGGCAGATGCTGCGGCAGCCGGCCTCACCCACGGCGACCTGACGCCTGAACGGTTCCTTGTGGCCGGCGGTTCGATGGTGCTGGAGGGTTTTGGTGTGCCCTGGCACAACGGCGACGGGAGCGGCAGCAGCGACGTGCGTGCCTGGGCAAACAGCGTCCGGGAACTTGGTTACGCCTCGCACGAGGGTGCGCTGAGCCTGCTCGCTGAGGTTGAGGCGGGCCGTGAGATGAGTGCGTCCGAGCTGCTCGAGGAGCTCCGCGATGTCCTGCTGCGCAGCGAACCGGTTGCGCCGGCAGCCCACTCCGAAAAACCGGAGCCTGCCGCGGAGGACTTCCCTGAACTTGCCGGCGAGGCTGATGACGGACTGCCGGCTGATTTCGGACCGCTGGAGCTGACCTGGGACGATCCTGTTGAGGCCGACACACCGCGGCCCGAACATGCCGGCTCCGCGAGCCAGCTTCCGGACGTGGAGCAGATTCAGCTTGACTACGACCCCGAGGCGGCCGTTGCCGCGGCAGCTGAATCAGAGCCGGAACCTGACGTCTTCCTGACCGGGGATTCGGGCGAGGCAGCGTTCGTGCCGAGTGACACCTACGCCAGTGAACGCCTCAGCACGGCCCGCAGTGAAAGACGCGCAGAGGCGGAGCCGGATGAGACCCCGGAACCGGAAGCTGCCCTGAAAGAGCAGCAGTCAGCAGACCGGCTGCCGGCAGGTGGCAGTCCTTCCTTCGTGCGCCGCAGTGAATCCGCGGTCCGGCCTGCAGCGCAACCTGCCGCAGAGCGGCCACGGGCCGCTCCGGTTACCGAAACGGGCCGTTACAGCCCGCAGCCCGCGGCCGGAGGGAACGACCGGAGCAGCCACCGGCCGGTGATGATTGTCGCACTGCTGGTCCTCAGTGCCGTGCTGATCGTACTTGTGCTGCTGCTGCGGCGCGGGGAGATGGACCAGGTTGCGCCGCAGCCGCTGCAGTCCGTCACATACGTCATTGACGTGCTGGTGGAGCCCGGCAACCTGCCGCCTGTCAATCTGTATGTGCTGCAGAGTCCGCCGTCATCGCAGTTCACCGACGGAACCATCCTGGGCACCGCGCCGCGCCGGATCGCCCTCGACGCGGAAGGCACCTGGGTATTTGAGGGCCGCTTTCAGGGCCGTGTCTCCGACAGCGTCACCATTTCGATTCCCGAAGACAGGTCGAGTGCGGTAACGATCACGATCCCACCAGCCGAGGGAGCGACTGAGGACGAATGACTGCAGGAAACACTGACGACCGAAGACGCTACTGGCTTTTCAAGACCGAACCGAACTCATTCTCCTGGGACGACCTGGTCGCTTCTGACAACAGCACCACCATGTGGGACGGCATCCGCAATTACCAGGCACGCAATCTGATGCGCGACCAGATGAAACCCGGTGATCCTGTGCTGTTCTATCACTCGCAGATTGCCTCGCCGGCAGTCATCGGTGTCGCGGAAATTGTCAGCAGCAGCTATCCGGATCCCAGCCAGTTCGACCCTGACAGCCGTTATTTTGACCCGCTGGCCAGCGAGGACGCGCCCCGCTGGTTCCTGGTTGACATCCGGGCTGTGCGCAAGCTTGAGCGACCCGTCACCCTGAGGGAACTCCGTGAGGACGAGGCAGTTGAAGCCATGGACCTGCTCAGGCGCGGCAACCGGTTGAGCATACAGCCCGTGAGGGAAAGCGAGTTTCTGCACATCAGCAAGCTCGCCCGGGGCTGAGGCACGGAGTATCATGCGCTGATGCTGACCGACAGGCGCCGGAACATTCTCAGGCTGGTAGCGCATACCTATATTGCGACAGCCCGACCTGTGCCCTCTGCGCGGATTGCCGAAAAGCTGAGCGTAAGCAGCGCCACCGTACGCAATGAATTTGCTGCGCTTGAAGACCAGGGCATGCTGATGCAGCAGCACGTATCAGCCGGCCGCATTCCGTCGAGCCTCGGCCTGGACGTGTACGCACGGTCGTTCATTCCACCCGGCAACCTCACGGTCCGGCAACGGCGACTGATCCGCACCCGACTGACTGACGCGCACGGCGACCATCTGCTGCAGCGCATAGCCCAGCTGACAGCCGACCTGTCCGGTTACGCGGTTGCCGTCAGGCTGCCACCCGACAACAGCCTGCATGCACTGCGCATTCATCTCACCGCGCTGTCAAGCGAACGGCTGCTTGCGGTCGTGATCCTGGAAAACGGCCTGGTCCGCCAGCTGACTCTGGAAGCACGGCCGGCACCTCCTGAGTCGGTCATCGGTGAAGCGGAGGCCAGCCTCAACCGTTTGACGGTACCGATTGGCTATCTGCCCCGGGCAACACTCGAACTTGCCGACGGCAGTGACGGTGAGCTAAGCCGCACTTTCCGGCTTTTTGCCCGCGCCGCAGGCAGGCTCAACCAGGCCCGGGTGTTCCAGCACGGTGTCAGTAACCTGCTGGAGGAACCTGAAGCTCATGATCCTGAATTCCTGCGCAGCGCCGTAAGGGAGGTTGAATCCGGTGGGCCGACCGGTGAGGCTCCCGAAGAGCTTGATTTCGTGCTGGCTGAAAGCACCGCACGGGTGAGGGCTGCCCTTCCCATCGGCGGACTGCGTGCAGAACTGAACGTCATAGGTCCTGCCCGCATGCGCTACGGTGAGACATTCCGCATCGCCGGGGGCATGGCTGCAGCACTCCGGTACGGCGACACGCGGGACTTAAGCTGATTTTTCACAACATGCCGTGCCAGTGGGAGCCTAGAGTGTGTAACAGTGCCTGAGGGAGTGCCCAATTCCGTTTACCTCCGCACACAGCAGGGCCTGAAGTCCTTTGTGTCAGCTGCGGCTGTGGAACGCGTTCTCAGCAACGCAATGGCTGATGCCGGTGTGGAGCCTTCACGGATTCACGCCAGGCAGATGCGTGCCCTGCTGCTCGGACCGGTCCTGGACGAACTGTCGCTGCTCCTGCCCCGCTCCGGCCTGGAGCGGAGGCTTGACGAGCTTGCCACTGAACTGGTTGATGACGCTGCTCCGGTGCAGCCGCTGAGTGCAGCCGTGACGGCTCCGCCAGCGCGGCTAGCCTCCGCCCAGGTGGCCCGTGCCCGGGCGGCACGTGTGGTGACAGGCGTGAGGACACAGCCCCGGCCTCCACGTCCTGCCTCGGCCGCTGAACTGCAACAGGCGGTCCTGCAGATGGCAGCAATCGACAGCATCACCCTCGTGGCTGCGGTGAGGCAATCCGGACAGGTAGAATTTTCCCGTGGAAGCGGTGATGTGGAATCACTGGCACGCCTGGGGATGCTGGCATTGTCTCTGCTGAAAAAGAACGGTCCGCTCAGGATGTTCTATCTGGCCCTGGAAGATTCAGGGCTTCTGCTGTTCCCATATGGCAGCGATGCGCTGCTTCTCACAGGCAAGGCCGACCTGAACGTCGGAGCCGTAGTTACTGCTTTCGACGATCTCGTCAGAAACAAGGAGGAATCATGAGACGCGTAGTGCGCCTGCTGACCGCAACCCTGCTGTGCGTGGCCCTGATCCAGCCGGTGCTGGCACAGGCCGAGGAAACGCTGCAACGCCACACCGTGGCCCTGGAGAACCTCCAGGCGAGCGTCGACCACATTGGATCGGACAGCAGCGCCAGTCTCGATGCCCTTGAAGGCGCCGCCAGCACCATGAGGCTGGTTGCCCGTGACACTGACAGCTCCACCCTGGTTCCTGCCCTTGAGCAGGCATTCAACAATGCGCGTACGGCAATTGCCAATCAGAGCCGCGCTGACCTGGCGGTGCAGACGGCCGTGCTGCGGGGCGGTTTCCAGAGGGCGCTGCTTGAGTCGGCTCTGGAGAGCGGCAGCGTCGGGGACGCCCGTCCGGGTTTCACGCAGCTCAGCCAGGAACTGAACCTGGATGGGGAAGCGGTGCAGGAAATGACCGCCGCCACTACACTGCAGGCACTCCTGAAGCATTACCAGGCCGGGGTGGCACGCTCAATCGCGGGTCAGCTCACCACAGTCCAGAACCTGTTCCCCGACAACCAGGCCGACGCGTACGTGACACTCGCTGATGCCTATGGCCGCTCGCTCAGCCTGCAGGATGCTCCTGAAGCACCCGCCGACCTGAACAGTGACTTCACTTCGCTGATCACTGCCGTGGTCCAGGCGGACGCAGAAACGGTGGCAGCCACCGCGCCGCTGCTTTCCCGGCAGCTGCTGGCAACTGCCGAAAGTCTCACAGGTGCGGCAACCGCTGACGCCACTGCACAGACGCCTCCAGCGGGAGCCGCGGAAGAAGCGGCACAGGAGCCGGTTGAGGTCGCTCCTGAGCAGCAACCCGAACC
>CAZPLV010000001.1:28804-31845 GCA_964587295.1 uncultured bacterium | reverse complement strand
ACTCGCTCGTCAATGACCTGGGCCGACGCGGCCTGAGGGGACAGACGGGCGAAAACCTGGCGCGTCAGCTGCACTCACGCGGCTTCAGCTCGGTGGCTGAGGTGCTCGGCACCGGACTGGAACTGGCCGGTCGGTCAGCAGCTGCCGCATCCGCCGGCGACCAGGCTGCTGCACGTCAGCACCTGAGCCAGCTTTCAAGTCATTACCAGACCAACATGAGCAGCCTGGCAGCCCGCATGGCCACCAGCCAGGATGAAACCATCCGCAGCCTGCTCAGCGCACTCCAGTCCTCACCTGCACTGAGCGCGACCGACCTCCAGGCACTGACCGGCCAGCTCGCCAGCCTGGGCAGCAACTCCGGAGCGGAGATGCAGCGAAGCGTCCAGGCCTGGGCGGCAACCTGGACGAGCGGCTGGCCACGCCTTGTTCTGCTCATACTCGCGGCAATCCTGGCAATCATTCCGCTGGTACTGCTGCGCATGGCTTTCGGCACCACCAACCGCAACTGGTCCCTGATAGGCGGAGGGCTTCTCCTTCTGCTGCTGCCACTGATACTCAGTGGCGTGGGCGCCCTGCTCGACGTAATCGGCCGGCTTGCCTCGGTACCGCTTCTGCATGAGATTGCTGCCTGGCTGTCAGTCACAGGCTCGGCCCAGCAGCTCCTGGCAACCTTGCTGTTCCTGCTGGCTGTCATTCTGCTGGGACTCGGCACGTACGGAATCTGCAAGCAGTTCGGGCTGTTCGGAGGCGTCGAGGGAACCAGGCGCCGGAGCCGGCGCACGGACGATGAAGGCAAAACGGAAACCCGGACACTTGTGGACTGGGACGAGGAGTTCTAGGTTCAGGCAACGGGGGGCAGTGCCTTGACTAACGCCGCATATCAGTTGCTCATCCGGGAGCTCGAACAGATTCTCCCGCCACGGGTCGTGTCACGCTCCCTGAAAGATGGGCTGGCGTCACTCGGCCGGACACCTGACGATGTCACGCTGCAAGACCTGGAAACCCTGCTCAGGGGTCCGCTGCTGCGACAGCTGCAGGCACTGCTGCCGGCAGGTCGGGCTGAAGAGGCCACCAACGGGATTCTCAGCCGCATAACTGATCCGGACACCGAATCACTGCACAAGACGCCGGCATTCGAGCAGAAGGTCCGCACTGAGCTCGATGACCTGAACGACAACCTGAGACCGTTCAACCTGTACTTTGAATGGCCGGAAGTGCAGAAGCTTCGCGCCCAGCTGCAGCTGGTCCGGGGGGAACTCGACAGGGGCGGCACCGTGTCACCGCTGCTGTCCGAAGCCCGTGATCAGCTTGCGCTGCTGCGCCAGAAGCTTGAGGACCAGCTGGTGATCCAGGCTGGCGAACTCGCAGAGCTGAACGAGGCATTGCAGGGACTGCGCAGTCTCGGTGGCCCCAGGGTGCGGCGGCTGGAAAACCTGATCAGCCAGATCAGTGCGGCCCAGACGGAACGGACTCTCATGCCCGCGGAAATTGACCAGGCGAGGCTGCTGAGCGTCGACTTGCGCAAGCTTCTGGAGTCGAGCGTCTACGCAACCACGGATCTGGTCGAGGAAATCGACGTGAAGGCCACGCTGGAACTCCTGCCGGTCGAAGTGAACGAACGGCTGCTCAGACTGGACTTGGACAACGAGTCCCACCGGCTTGAGCAGCTTGAGCACCAGTACCTGAACCTGCTCGCCATCAGGTCAGATCTCGGCGAGCGGAGCGCAGCCCTCAAGGACCGGATCCGCGGCGGCCAGTCCGCCTCAGAGGAAATCACGGCGCTTGAGCTGACGCTGAAGGAAGCTTTCAGCCAGGAGCGCAACACACTGACCCGCGAGCTGGCCCAGATTGCCGCCGATGAGGCGGCACTGGATACCCCGGTCGGTGCCGGCCAGCTGAGGCAGGCGCTTCAGGTTGCCAATGGCATCCTGGCCACCACCCTGCCCGATCCTGCAGACATAAGCCACATCCGCAGCCTCCACGAACTGGCCCGTGAGCAGCTTGAGGTCATGAACCGCACGCTGCACGACGGGGTCGAAATGGCCGCTGCACGCAAACTGGCCGCCCTCGAGCTTGATTCCCGCCAGAACACCCTGAATGAGCTGTTCCAGCTGGAGCAGGAACTGAACCGGCTGCCGGAACACGGCTCTCCGGAGCAGGCGGACCTGCGGGAGGAAATCCGCCAGGCCAGGAGCAGACATGAGGCTGACGGCACCGAACCGGACCTGAATGCACTGTGGCTCCGGCTCGATGACGTACGCAACAGCCTGGCAAACCGGCTGGACACCATTGCCGGGCGCACGGAAGCGGCGCTGGCCACTTTCAGCAAGGTGGAGCGGCTCAACAGTGAGGATGTCCTGCGGGTGAAACGGATCCTTACCCACCTCAAGGACAATTCCGGGCGGCTGCCACAGCTGTCCCTGAACCTGACCATCCAGCTTGAGGCGTCACTGAGCGAGGCGGAGGAGCTGCTGGGCAAGCTCGAGCAGGAGTTCGAAGCGACACGCAACATTGCCGACCAGCTCGTCAGCGCCAACATTCTGGATGATCTGCTTGGTGGCCCCGGAATTGACAGGACTCCCAGGCAAGTTCAGGAACCGGCAGAGCCCGGGCCGCCGGAGCAGGCTGAAACACAGGCGAGCGGCAACCAGCAGCTCGACTCTCTGCTGGGGGAACTTGCCGCTGAGCGCGGTGTCGACCAGCTGCTGCTGACCAGGGGCGACAGGCCGCTGGGAGGCACCTACAGTGCAGGCACTGCCGGGCTCCTTGAAGCGGTCTCCCACCTGGAAAAGGACCTGGGTGAACTCGGCAACGCAATCCAGGCCGGTGGCCTGGACCTGCTGACCATTGAACTGTCAAAGAGCATCCTGGCCGTTGCCTGGCCGGCCCCGGGCCACCGGCTGCTGGTGCTCGTGAGCGTGCCGGCCACACTCAGCCTGGTGCTGCACCGGCTCAGACAGCAACTCTCGAATCTGCACGGCCTGCTTGATGATTCTGCAATCGCCTGAGGACCTGCAACCGTTCGTCAGGGATCTGCTGCC
>CAZPLV010000001.1:16180-28704 GCA_964587295.1 uncultured bacterium | reverse complement strand
CTCGCCGGGCATTATCCGGCCGCGACTGTCATCAGTCTGGCCGTGAACAGCGACGGGAGCCGCACGCTCAGGATGGTCGGGAAGTCATGAGGGGAATTCACGCGGGAATCGATACGGCCACTGACTGGCTCTGCATCGCACTGTGGTCAGCAGCTGACTCGCAAGTGCTGGCGCGGCACGAGAGCATGGCTGGCCGGCAGCACGCCTCTCTCCTGCTGCCTGCACTGAAGGAGCTGCTCGCCGCCAACGGACTGAGCCCTGTTGACCTGACTGCAGTAGGAGTCGGCACGGGCCCGGGTTCATACACCGGTCTGCGCGTGGGCCTGGCCAGCGCCCAGGGACTTGCCAGCGGACTTTCCCTGCCGCTGGGCGGCACTCCCAGCCTCGAGGCAGTCGCCTACAGGCAGCTGGCTGAAGGCCAGGAAGCCTGGCTGACCTGGGACGCACGGCGCGGCAACGTGTATGCGGGCCGCTACCTCAGGGAGGCCGGGTCGGTACGGCTCAGCGCCGGACCGGAGAAGTATTCCGCCCGGCAACTGGCTGAAAGGGCCGGAAGTGAGGGCGTGGACCTGCTTGCAGCGGGCGTGCCGGATGCC
This sequence comes from uncultured bacterium, assembly GCA_964587295.1. GTDB lineage: Bacteria > Deinococcota > Deinococci > Deinococcales > Trueperaceae > CALDPK01. The sequence goes on along the minus strand of CAZPLV010000001.1, from coordinate 28,108 downwards.
GCCTGGATTGCCCGGCAGGCCCTGGCCGGCGGTCCGGCGGAAGCACTGTACCTGTGAGCGTTCATGAGGCCGCCAAAAGACTCATAAAGCCTGCGTTATACTCAGCACGACCAGATGGAAGATTCCCCCAGAAACCACAGATACGGGCAGCAGGCTTCACGCCGCTTGCCGGAGAACTGATGTTCAGACCCTGGCAGCATTACATCGGAGTTGACCTGGGTACCGCAACGGTACTCATCTATGTGAAAGGCAAGGGCATCATGCTCCGCGAGCCGTCGGTGATTGCCACCTCGCGTGACAGCGGTGATGTGAAAGCAGTCGGAGACGAAGCCTACCGGATGCTGGGCCGTACGCCCGGCAACATAATCGCCAACCGGCCGATGCGCGACGGCGTCATTGCCGATTACGACCTGACCGAGAAGATGCTGAAGGCATTCATGCGCAAGGTGGTGACGGGACCGGGCCGCTGGTTCAAGCCGCACATCATGGTGTGCGTTCCTTCGGGTGTGACCGAGGTGGAACGGCGCGCGATGCTGCAGGCCGGCCGCGAGGTGGGTGCCCGGCGCGCCTACCTGATCGAGGAGCCCCTGGCTGCAGCCATCGGAGCCGGCGTCCGCATAGCCGAGCCGACCGGGTCCATGATCGTGGACATCGGCGGCGGCACCACCGACGTGGCCATCATCAGCCTGGGTGGCATCGTCGTTTCCGAATCAGTGCGCATTGCCGGCAATGAATTCGATGAATCGATAATCCGCCACATCCGCCACAAGGAAAACCTGCTCATAGGAGACCGTACCGCCGAGGAAATCAAGATCCGCGTCGGCGCGGCAACCGTCACCTCACCCGATGACGTCAAGTCGATTGAGGTGCGCGGCCGGGATCTCATCAACGGGCTGCCCAAGACAATAACCGTCACGACGGAAGACGTGGCAACCGCCCTCAAGGAACCGATCCAGAAGATTGCCGACGCCGTCAGGCGCGTGCTGGAACAGGCACCCCCCGAACTCGTTGCCGATGTCATAGACCGTGGCATCATCATGACGGGCGGCGGGGCGCTCCTGCACAATTTCGACGAACTGCTGAGGCAGACAACCGGCATTCCGGTGGCTGTGGCGGAGAACGCCGTCGACTGCGTCGCACTGGGCACCGGTGCAGCACTGGACATGATTCCGTTGCTGCAGGATGCACTCATCTCAGACAACTTCCTGCGCCGCTAGAAAAGTGTCTGCAACCCGGTCCCTCACTCCGCTGACGCTGGCCCGGCTCGTTGAACTGACCGAGGGGACACCCGCTGACGTCACGGAAAACGATCAGCACTGGCTGCTCAGTGGGCCCGACAGTGCCGGAGCGGACCAGTTCACGGTGGTCTGGACGCGCGACAGCCTGGAAACCGCGCTTGCCGCCGGAGCAGGACTGCTTGTGCTGCCGGCGGATCTCTCTGAGCATGCTGCGGGCCACGCCCGGATCGTTGTCAGGGACGCCCGGCTGGCACTGGCGCAGCTGAGTGCGGCAGCAAAACCGCAGAGCACCGCCCGGACCGGAATTCATGAATCAGCGGTCGTGCATGAGAGTGCCCGCATTGATCCCGGGGCCAGCATCGGACCGAACTGCACTGTCGCGGCGGACGTGACCATCGGCGCCGGCAGCATCATCGGGGCGGGCAGCACCATCGGGGAACGCAGTGTGATCGGTACTGACTGCCGCATTGACGCCGGTGTGCACGTCTACCATGACGTGATCCTGGGCAAGCGGGTAATCCTGCAGAGCGGTGCGGTTCTGGGTGCTGACGGCTTTGGCTTCGCCATGAGCCCTGCGGGTGCCGTGCGGATAGAGCACCTGGGCCGGGTTGAGCTGGGGGACGACGTGGAAGTCGGCGCGAACAGCAGCATCGACCGCGCAACCCTCGGTGTCACCTCGGTGGGTGCCCGCACCAAAATAGACAACCTGGTTCAGGTCGGTCACAACGTGCGAATCGGCAGCGACTGCATCATCATCGGGCAGAGCGCGATTGGCGGCAGTACGGTGATCGGCAACCGCGTCACCCTGGCCGGCAATGCGGCCATTGCCGATCATGTGGTCATCGAGGATGATGCCACGATCGGTGCATTGAGCGGCGTAAGCAAGCGGGTGCCCAAAGGCGAGTTCTGGTTCGGCATTCCGGCTGTTCCGCAGCGGCAGTGGATCCGGCGCCAGTACCTGAGCAACCGCCTCGAGGAGATCTGGGCATTCGTGAGGAAAGAACGCAAGAAGTGATCTCCGTCATCGGCAAGGGGATCCACAGCGGACAGGATTGCACCGTCACCCTGCACCGCAGCAGCGGGCCCGTCACGTTCCTGCGCTCGGGCAGCAGGATTCCGGCCACCCTCGATTACATCAGTGACACGCGGGCAGCAACCACACTGAGCCATGGCGGCGGCAGCGTCCGGATGGTGGAGCACCTGCTGGCTGCGCTTCACATGCGCAACTGGTGGAACGACCTTGTGGTCGAGGTCAGTCACGACGAACTGCCGATCCTCGATGGTTCCGCGACCGGGTGGCTGGCCGCACTGGACTCACTTGGAACGCCGCCGCCGGCTCCGGCCGCCCTGGAGTTCAGCACAGCCGTCACGGTCCGGGCTGCCGGCGGCACTGCGGCTGTTTCCCCTGGCAGCAACTTTCTGCACTGCAGCATCCATTTCCCCCATCCCCTGATCGGACGGCAAAGCTGGCAGGGTTCTCCGGACAGCTACGCCCAGCTGGCGGACGCGCGTACCTTTGGCTTCGCAAGCGAGATTGATCGTCTCAGACAGCAGGGTCTGGCTCTGGGTGCAACTGCTGATAACTGTGTCGCCTTCAGCGCAAAAGGAACCATGACAGCGCTGCGCGGACAGGATGAGCCGGTACGTCACAAGGCACTTGATGCGCTCGGTGACCTGTTCCTGCTGGGCCAGCCGCTACGCGGCAGGATCAGTACCGCTTGTGGCTCGCACACGCTGCATGCAAGACTGGTGCAAGAGCTCCGGCAGAATGCCGGTTTGGAGACAGCAGGTTGAACCTAACCAGTGTAGCAGTGGTCGGCTTCGGAGTGATGGGCCGATACCATGCCAACAATTACGCCGCCATGCCCAACGTAAGGCTGGCAGCGGCTGTCGATCCTGATCCCGTCAAACGCGAACTCGCCGAAAGCAGTTTCGGCTGCCGTGCTTACCCCGACGTCGCCTCCATGCTTGAGGCCGAGGACATCACTGCAGTCAGCGTTGCCGCTCCAACCAGCCAGCACTTCCCGATCACCCGTCTGCTGCTGGCAGCGGGTGTCCACGCACTGGTGGAAAAGCCGCTGGCCCCGACGGTGGCGCAGGCAGCTGAACTGGTGGAACTCAGCCGCGTACACGACGTGATCCTGCAGGTGGGCCACATCACACGCTTCTATGAGGCAGTGCGCCGCCTGAATGACACCGTTGAGGACCCGTATCTGATCGAGGCCCGCAGGCTCACGCCGCACACGCGCATCCGCGATGCAGGCGTCATCCTGGACCTGATGATTCACGATATTGACATCCTGCTCAAGCTCGTGCCCCATCCGATTGCCAGTGTTTCGGTCGCGGGTCACGCACTTGACGGCAATGGCTTCGAGGACGTGGCTGCCGCCCAGATCGTGTTCGAGAACGGCTGCATCGCCAGACTGCTGGCCAGCAGGGCCGCATACGGTGTGGAGCGCACCATGACTGTCGTGGAACGCGACAAGATGATCACGCTCGACTTCAGCCGTGACCCGCACACTGAAGTTGCGATCCATCGGCCTTCTCCCGGCCAGGATGGCAGCAGTGTCCAGGTCGAGCGCCATCAGGTCGAGGAAGAGAATCCGCTCAGACGCGAGCTCGCCCATTTTCTGGCCCGCATCAACCGGGCCGAAGCACCGGTCGGCACTGCCGAGGACGACCTGCGTTCGCTGGCAGTGGCCACGGAACTGCTCCAGCAGATGCGGATCACCCGGCTGGAAGAGCTGGAGAGCACGTTCCTGGAACCGGGAACTCCGGCAGCAGTGCAGTAGAATCACCTGATGGAAGTCGATATCCGGGCAATCCTGCCCCACCGTTACCCGTTTCTGCTTGTGGACCGGTTCGTCCGGGCCGAAGGCGACGAGTTCGAATGCATCAAGAACGTCAGCCATAACGAGCCGTTCTTCAACGGGCATTTTCCCGGCGAACCCGTGATGCCGGGCGTGCTCATCATCGAGGCGCTCGCCCAGGCAGCCGGGGTGGCCATCGCCGCCGCCGCGGATTCCGCTCCGGGAACCGGTTACCTTACCGGCATTGATGAGGCGAGGTTCCGCCGCAAAGTGGTGCCCGGTGACCAGCTCAGGCTGACCGGCACTATCCTGCTGAACCGCCGCGGACTGTGCAAGGTGCGCACCCAGGCTCTGGTCGGGGACGAAACCGCGGCCGAGGCCACCCTGAGTTTCATCTACCCCAGGACCTGAACTTGACGGAGCAGCTGGTGCATCCGACCGCCCAGATCGATCCGCAGGCACAAATCGGTGCAGAGGTGGAAATCGGTCCGTTTGTCGTGATCGAAGCGGACGTGACTGTCGGCGCGGGCTCGCGGCTGCTCACCGGCACCCTGCTGCAGCGCGGCAGCCGGGTCGGAGCGGATTGCGTGCTCGGTCCCTACGCGGTACTGGGCAGCCTGCCCATGGATTCGGCTTTCCGGGGGGAAGATTCCCTGGTTGAGCTTGGTGACCGGGTTCAGGTACGTGATTTTGCCACAATCCACCGTGCCAGCGGCGAGGGCGCAGCCACCATGATCGGAGCCGACACCCTGATCATGAGCAGCGTTCATGTCAGCCACAACGTGCGGGTCGGTGAAGGTGCCGTGGTCACCTCCGGCAGCCAGCTCGGCGGCCACAGCTCGGTCGGGGATTTCGCCGTTCTGGGGGCAAGCGCACACCTGCACCAGTTCGTGCGGGTCGGAACCATGGCGATGATCGGCGCGATGAGCGGCCTGAACCGTGACGCGCTGCCGTTCAGCCTGATGCACGGCGTGTTTGCCGAGCACTACGGCCTTAACCGGATCGGGCTGAAACGGCGTGGCATCAGCGGTGAACGCTTCCGGATGATCGAGCAGGCGTACCGCGCGCTGCGCAGGCGTGAGCATGATCGCTTCAGTGAGCTTGCCCTCGGGTCAGACGACGTGCGGCTGATGCAGGAATTCTTAGCTACGGGCAGTCGTGGTCTCAGCCGTTTCCGTGGAGCGAAGTGATGAAGGACCGTTTCGTTCTCGTGAGCAACGGTCCCGGGGAACTGCAGACCTGGGTGCGGCCGGTACTTGCTGAACTGCAGCGCCAGGCGCCGGATGCGGAGACAGTGATCAGCCTGATTCCCTGCCAGTTCGCAAGCGGTTCTGAAACCCGGATAGCCAAGGGCTTCGGTGCCAGTGCCGTGACTGCGCCCGCGGAAGCGGTGCGCGCCATGGCCGGTGGAGCCGGACCTGACAGTGCCCTCAGCGGCAAGGCCAGTGCGGTCATAGGCCTGGGCGGCAACACGCGCATGGCCATCCGGCTGGCGAACCGGCTGCAGGCGCCCGTATACCGTTACTCGTTTGTGCCCTACTGGCATCCCAGACTCACCAAGCTGTACGTCCATGACGAAACGGCCATGCGCAAGGCGCGTCTGCTGGGCGCACCCCGAAGCCGGCTGGAAAACATCGGCAACCTGGTTGCTGACGCTGTCGGTGAGACCACGCCGGTTGCCAGCCGGGGCCGACCGCACCTGCTCTTGATGAGCGGCAGCCGCGACCGCTACGTCAGGGCGGTATTGCCGCTCATGCTGGCCGCCCTGGACCAGGTGGCTGAGGTTCACGGCGGGCTGCAGGTGAGCTGGCCCGTCAGCCGGCTGGTCAGTGAGGAAGCACTTGCCACGGGAATAAGCGCCAGCGGACCGGAAGTGATCGGGGGCCATGGCGGCACCCGTGAGGGCGACACAATCATCACACCGGGCGGGCTGCGCATCGACCTGGTCGACGAGACTGACCGCTACGCCTACATGAAGGCGGCCGATATCGCGCTCACCATTCCTGGCACCAACACGCTTGAACTGGGCATAGCGGGCACGCCGGCAGTGGTGATCCTGCCCCTGAACCGGCCGGAAATAATCCCGCTGGAAGGACCGGGCAACTGGCTATCACTGCTGCCGGTCATCGGCACTCCCCTCAAGCGCCGCGCCGTGAAACTGTTTGTGGAACGGTTCCGTTACCCCGTCTCGCTGCCGAACCAGTTCGCCGGCGAAGAGCTGATGACGGAACTGAAGGGCATCATCACGCCTGAGGAGGTCTCGGCGACGCTGCTCCGGCTCCTGGCTGATGAAACCCGGCTTATGGAGACGGGTGAACGACTGCTGGCCACCATGCCGAAACCCGGCGCGGCGAAGCGGCTGGTCAGCGAGGTGCTGGCCGGACGGGCGATTCATGACTGACCTTTATGACAATGCCGACATATATGACCTGCAGTACGAGGCTTACCGGGATGACGTGCCCTACTACGTCCGTCTTGCCACGGATGAGTCCGGACCGGTACTGGAACTGGGCAGCGGCACCGGCCGGCTGACCGAGGCTCTGCTGAACTCGGGCCAGCCGGTGACCGGGGTCGAAAAGAGCGCCGCAATGCTGCAGCGCGCGCGGGCACGGCTGGATGGGAGGGCCCACCTGATTGCGGGTGATATCCGCCAGCTGCCGGACGCAGGTCTTGAGGCCGGGAGCTTCAGGCTGGTGGTGGCGCCGTTCAACGTGCTCATGCACCTGTTCACGCTTCCTGACCAGGATGCCTGTCTGCGGGGCGTTCATGAACTGCTGGAACCCGGCGGCATGCTGGCCCTGGACCTGTATCTGCCGCGTCTGGGACAGAGCGATGTGCTGAGGCTGGTACCCGAATGGTCACACGTGGCCGGGGACGGTGGCCAGGTCATGCTCCTGCAGGAGCATGACCTGCTCAGGCAGCTGGTCACGAGCACCTACCAGATAGATTCACTCACTGCTGACGGCTTTGTCAGACGCCGGGTGGTGAGCCTGCACCAGCGCTATTACCAGCCGTTTGAACTGGAACGCGCTCTGCGCAGTGCGGGTTTCAACCAGATCCGCTTCGAGGGTGGTTTTGACCGCAGCCGCCTGCAGGCGGATTCCGATCAGATGGTTGTCACCTGCCGGCGGCCGCGGCGGGTAAAGCCCGACTGAGCGCAGCGAGCACGACAGCCACGTCAAGCTCATCGGCATGCCCCAGCAGTGAGGGCCGCACGACCGTCTGAGCCAGCCGGTCCTGTCCGCCGGCAATCGTGACGCCCTGTGCAGCCATTGCCCTGACCACGGCACGCGCGTCGGTGCCGGCGGGCACTCTCAGTGCCGCAACAGCAGGTGTGGGTCGCTCCGGGAACTCACTGAAACCAAGTTCAGCTGCACCTTCCACCAGCAGGCGCGTGAGCCGTTCACGCCGGGCCCAGACCGCCTGCAGGCCTTCATTCAGCAGAAGTTCCAGGGCGACATCCAGTGCCACCACGAGGCTTGTCGCCGGTGTGGTCGGCTGCTTGCCGGCCCGGAACCTGCGCAGATCGAGACCGAAGCCTGCCTGCAGCCCGGGCCGCTCGCGCCAGGCACGCTCGGAGAGCCAGGCAAAGCCGAGTCCGGGCGGTGTCATCAGGCCCTTCTGTGAACCGGACACCACGGCATCAAGCCGCCACTCAAGCGGCCTCAGTTCGGCGCTGGCCAGACTCGTGACCGCGTCGACGATGAACAGCGCATCAGGCGCAAGCTCGCGGGCTGCGGCGCTCAGCGCCTCGATGTCATGCAGCACGCCCGTAGAGGTTTCACTGTGAGTCGCCAGCACGGCTGCTGAATCCGGATGCTGCTCCAACAGTGCAGCCAGCTGTTCGGGCTGGGCGGCCCTGCCCCATTCCACGACGAGTTCAACAACTTCATGGCCATGGCTGCGGGCAATGTGGACCCAGCGTTCCCCGAATTTGCCTGCATTGATGGCAATCACCTTTGAGCCGGCCGGGACCGTACTCACAAAGGCAGCTTCCATGGCCGTGGTTCCGCTGCCGCTGAGGGTGATGACCTCGCCACCGGGAACCATGAATACGTCAGCCAGCCGTTCGCTCACGCGTTCAGCGACCTCACGGTATTCGGACGTCCGGTGATGCAGCACAGGCCGGGCCAGTGCCGCCAGGACCTCGCCGGGCACCTCGACCGGACCCGGTGCATACAGGCGCTGCCTCACGAGCGGACCACCCGCAGGGTGTGGATCACATCGGTCATGCTGCGCAGCAGATCCACAACTTCGTCGCTGGGACTGCGGTCAACAGTGAGTGCGAAGATCGCCAGCCCGTCATCACCGACGCGTGAGAGCTGCATGCTGATGATGTTCACGCCGGCTTCGCCCAAAACCGAGCCGACCCGTCCGATGGCACCGGGCCGGTCGTAGTTTGTGCAGATCAGCATTGCGCCCTCGGGTTTGATTTCAATCGGATAGCCGTCGATGGATACTACGCGGGGAGAATCGCCCAGCACCGTTCCGCCGACGCTGGCTTCCCCGTCGGGCCCGCGTGCGGTCACCAGCACATGGTTCGTGTAGCCGCGGTCCCGGGCCGCCTGGATGCGGGAAACGCGGATGTCGCGGTCACGCGCGATCAGCGGAGCGCTCACGTAATTGGGCGGCTCGCTCAGGATCGGATCCAGGAAACCTTTGATGACTGCGGTTCCCACCGGATCAGGATCAAGCGGAAAGCTGCCGCTGAACTCGATTTCCAGTTCCTGGGCATGTCCGCCACCGAGCTGCACGGCCATGCGGCCCAGCGACTCACCCAGCTCCAGATGACGGCCCAGCTGGCGCATCACGTCGGCTGACAGAGCCGGAGCGTTCACCACACCACGTGAAAGATCGCCTCTGAGCGCCAGTACGGTGCGCTCGAGGATTTCCTCACCGACGCGGGCCTGAGCCTGCGCAGTGTTGGCACCGAGGTGAGCTGTCAGGACAACGTCATCACGCCGAAGCAACGGATGGTCTGCACGGGGTGGTTCAAGCACAAAAACGTCAAGACCCGCCGCAAACAGGTGGCCGCTGTCCAGTGCGTCATAAAGCGCTGCCTCGTCGATGATTCCACCGCGCGCCGCGTTCACGACAACCGCGCCGCGGGGCAGCAGCGAAAGCTCACGGGCACCGATCATTCCGCGTGTCTCTTCAGTCAGGGGTGTGTGCACTGTCAGGAATGCAGAGCGGCTGAGGAGTTCGTCAAGCGACTCAACCAGTTCGACCTGCCGGTCCGCCACCCGCTGCTTCGAGAGGTACGGATCATAAACCACGACGTTCATGTTCAGGCCCTGCGCGCGGCGGGCAACCAGACTGCCGATGCGGCCCAGGCCGATAATGCCCAGGGTTGCATCCTTGAGCTCCTGGCCCAGGAATTTGCGGTCCCACACTCCCTGGCGGATGAGGCTGTCGGAACGGCCGACACCGCGAGCGGCCGCCAGCATGAGTGCCAGTGCCAGTTCCGCTGCAGATATGTTGTTCGACTCGGGAGCGTTCAGCACGAGTATCCCGCGCCGGCTGGCAGACTCGAGGTCGATATTGTCAATACCGACTCCGCCGCGGCCAACAACTTTCAGGCTGCCGGCGGCCCTGATGAGCTCCGCATCAACCTGGGTTCGGCTGCGGGTGATGATCGCGTCGTAATCGCCGACAATCTCCAGCAGCTCAGCGCGCTCGATGCCTTCCCGGTAATCAATTTCCATGTCGGGGTAGGTTCTGTCCCCAAGCTGAATGGTGTCGGTAACGAGGATTCTTGCCACGGGCGCAAACATATCACGGCCATGGAAGCCTTCTGCCGGCGCTTTTCAGTCGTCGTGAATCACCGCGTCCAGCTGTGATCCTTCGGGCAGGAGCCAGCTGCCAAGGCCGAGCACATCAAGCGCAAACTGGCCCTGTACCGTCAGCCGGGCCCGGTCACCGGCAAGTGCGTCGCTGAGCGCGGTGCGGCTCGCCTGACTGAGCAACGGCGGGGTCGGTTCAAAGTTCAGTGCAATCCGGGTGCTGCTGCGCGCCGGTACCGGCGTGGGAGGCAGGTCATAAAGTGCCATCTCCTGGCCGCTTATCCGCAGCAGCAGATCCTTTGCGTACAGCAGATAACCCACACTGCCCGTGTTGTGAACGTCGATTGTCACACGGACCAGCGGGGTATCACCCGCTACGTAAAAGGCGCTGCTCTCCGCGGCCATGAGCTCAAGCTGCGGCAACTCAACGGCTCCGCCGGCACGTGCGCTTGTGGTCAGGCTGACCTGACCGGCAGTCTGCCATGGATGCAGTTCACTGCTGTAGCGGTAGCTGCCGGACAGGCTCAGTGCCATGGGTTCCCCACTGAACGTGGCCGCAACCTGGCGCAGGAGTTCCGCATCCTGTCTCAGTCCGCGGCTGAGTTCGAGACTCAGTTCAAACGCTGAATTCGCGGGCACGGTCACGTCATTCGGTGAGCCGGACAATGCCTGCTCCGGGGCTGCGCCGAGGCTGAACTGAAGGTCCATTGACCGGACGGTGACCGGGAACGGATTCGGATTCACAATCTGAACCGGCACCAGCACACGCACGCGTGCACCGCTGCCGGGAGGATTAAAGCTGTCAATCACGGCACCGGCTGCCGCGACGGCAAACTGCGGTGCCTCCAGATCGGGCAGCCGGCCCCGGCTGGCACCATCCTGGCTGATTCGTGGGGCGCAACCGGCAAGGACCAGCAGGGCCACCAGCAGCACTGACAATTTCAACTGCAATCTGAGCACACCCGAAGCGTAGCAGAGCAGATTGTGAAGGCGCTGAGAGGAACCTGACCCTCAGATGATCTCGCGGATTGCGGTGGCCTCAACGCGGCGTTGCAGTTCCTCACGCAATCGTGCGGCCCAGCTGGCCTGCAGGCGCGGATCGGCTTCCAGCATCTGCCGGGCGAGCGCCCGTGACCGTTCAATGATGTCCGTGTCGGTCGTCAGGTCACCAAGCAGCAGGTCGGGCAGCCCTGACTGGCGCGTACCCCGCAGTTCACCGGGTCCGCGCAGCGCCAGATCCTTCTCGGCAATCAGGTGGCCATCAGTCGTAGTGACTATCACATCCAGCCGCGCCCGGGTTTTGCGTGAAGCGTCCCCGGCAATCAGCAGGCAGTGACTCTGCTCCGAACCCCTGCCCACACGGCCCCGCAGCTGGTGGAGCTGCGACAGTCCGAACCGCTCGGCGTTCTCGATGACCATGACTGTTGCGTTGGGCACGTCAACCCCGACCTCGATGACGGTCGTGGACACGAGCAGGTCGAGTTCGTGCGCCCGGAACGCGTTCATGACACTGTCCTTGTCGTCCTGATCCATGCGGCCATGCAGCAGGCCGATCCGGCAGGAGCCGGGCAGCAGCTGCTGCAGTTCCTCATACATGCTCTGGCTGGACACGATTTCGTCCAGAGCCTCACTGTCCTCGACCAGCGGAGTCACCACGTAAACCTGGCGGCCTTCCTTTATCCGGTCCCAGGCGAACACGTAGGCGTCACGCCGGCGGCTGGCCGTCAGCAGCCGCGTTTTCACCGGTGTGCGTCCCGGGGGCAGCTCGTCAATCACGGACAGCTCCAGGTCGCCGTAGTACGTCAGTGCCAGCGAGCGCGGAATCGGCGTTGCACTCATGACCAGAACGTCTGCCCTGCGTCCAGCCAGGCGGCGGCGCTGCTCGACTCCGAAACGGTGCTCCTCGTCGATCACTGCCAGCCCCAGGTCGGCAAATTCAACACCATCCTGGATCAGCGCGTGGGTACCCACAACCAGGTCAGCCTCGCCGCTTTTCACCCTGCCCAGTGCGCTGCGGCGTTCGGCAGCGGTCATGGATCCGCTCAGCAGCTCGCTGCGCAGACCCAGGGGCCAGAGCAGCTGCTGCAGGCCGGTGAA
>CAZPLV010000001.1:13645-16080 GCA_964587295.1 uncultured bacterium | reverse complement strand
TCGTCAATCTCGAATTCGGCTACGTGAAGTTCCAGCCGGTTCGCCCGTTCCCTGACCGCGCCGGTGAGGATTACCTTCTGACCGGGAAACAGCTGTTTGAGCAGCCATGGCTGGTTGAACCACACGGCTGTCACGGTCTCGCCGGCCGCATTGGCAACCTGGGCACGCAGTATGTTCAGGCCCCGGCGGCTGCGGATTTCATTGCGGCTGCGGATGGCACCCGCAATGGTCGCACGCTCAAGCCCGCGCAACCCAGCGTAGGCGGGCAGCTGACGGCGGTCCTCATGGCGGCGCGGATAATGATGAAGCAGGTCACGGTAAGTGCTCAGGCCGACTTCAGCCAGCTTGCGGGCTGCCTGCTGGCCCAGGTCAGGCTGGCGTGAGCTGATCTTCTCATCCAGACTGACTGCAGACCCGGTCACGAACCGATTGTCGCATGTGCCCGCTGCCCCCGCAGTCTTGCTGCGCTCCCCTGCATGCGTTATCCTTCAGTTCGCAACAGAATACTCAGTCAGTTTAGGGAGTTGATGATGAAGAAAATCGTCTCGATCGCAGCAGCAGCCCTTGTGGCGCTGTCATTTGCCCAGGACCTTGGTGGAGCAACCGTTCGTGTCGGCTCGGACACCACCTATCCTCCGTTCGAAACCGTAGCGGCTGACGGCACCATTGTTGGCTTCGATGTCGACGTCGTCACCGCCATCTGCGAGCGCGTCAACTGCGTCGCTGAATTCGTCACGACCGCCTGGGACGGCATCTTCCCCGCCCTGGCCGCCGGTGAGTTCGACATGGTCGCCTCGGGCGTCACCATCACTGCCGAGCGCGCCCAGATCGTGGACTTCACCAATCCGTACTTCGTTGTTGACCAGGCCATCACCACCCGCGTCGAGGACGAGGACCACACCCTGGCTGACTTCACTGACGGCTCACTCACCCTTGGCGCCCAGACCGGCACGACCAACGCCATCACTGCCGAAGACCTCGTCGGCCGTGACCGCGTGCAGCTCTACGACGACTTCAATGCGGCAATTCAGGCCCTCCTGAACGGTGACGTTGACGGCGTCATGATCGACGGTGTGACTGCTGATGCCTTCATCGCCAGCTACGCAGGCGAACTGTCCATTGCCGTCGCCGGTGTCGAATCCGGTGAGGAACTGGGCTTCGCAGTGCAGCAGGGCAGCGAGCTGCTCGACGCCCTGAATGCCGGCCTGGCCGAAATTCATGCTGACGGAACCCTGGACGAGCTGATCCAGAAGTGGTTTGTCGACTGAGCGACCACAACCAAACAGCAGTCTGAGAAGTGACAGGTGGCGGGTGCTGAAGAGCATCCGCCCCAGTTACCTTGTGCTGCTGATCGCTGCACCGTTCGTGGTGCTGCTGTTCACTGGCTCCGGCAGCTACCTCGAGGCGCTGGAATTCATCCTGCCCGGCATCTGGACCACCCTGATAGTCACGGTCCTTGCCTACATCGTGGCCGCAATACTCGGCCTTGCCCTGGCCGGCATACTGCTGATGCGGCAGGGCCAGAACACACTCCGCAACCACCTGCTTGTCTGGCTGGTACTGGTACTTGCCGCCGTCTGGTTCTTCAGCCGGCCGCAGGTTGACTACGTTCTGGTGGGCGAGGACCAGGGCCTGGTAGCCATCATCCAGGGAACACCCCAGAACCTGGCCCAGAGCGTCCAGCACGGTAACTGGACCGAAGAAGAGATTGAAACCCGCAACATCCGCTCGGTGACCTCGCCCGAGGCAGCCATCCAGCGCCTCGAGGACGGCATCGTCACGGCCGCGTTCATGCCCGCGGAACTCGCACCGCCGGAACTGCCTGTGCTGTGGGAAGTAAGCTTCCTGCCCCGGGAACACAACATGCCGGGCATGTTCTTCATGGTCTTCGCCGCGATACTCGGCGTGCTCATCTTCGCCGGCTGGCAGAGCGGCCGCCACCCGCTGGCGATATTTGCCGACCTGTATGTCGACATGATCCGCGGCATTCCGATGCTGGTGATCATCCTCTACATCGGTTTTCCCGTCCAGGGCGCCATCCGTGACCTGTCTGGCGGCATGATTGAGCCGGACCGCCTGACCCGTGGTGTGGTGGCAATCGCGCTCGGCTACGCGGCCTACATGGCGGAGATATTCCGTGCCGGCATCCAGGCAATCCCGCTGGGTCAGATCGAGGCAGCCCGCAGTCTGGGACTCAACGGCATGCAGACTGCCCTGTACGTGATTCTGCCCCAGGCGTTGCGTATTGTCATTCCGCCGCTGGGCAACGAATTCATCGCCATGCTCAAGGACACTTCGCTGCTCTCGCTCCTGTCCCTGCGCGAGATCACACAGCGTGGCCGCGAGTTCACCTCCCGGACGTTCGAATATTTCCCCGGCTACAACACCGTGGCCATCATCTACATCGGGCTTACCCTTGCTGCCGCCTCAATGCT
>CAZPLV010000001.1:11521-13545 GCA_964587295.1 uncultured bacterium | reverse complement strand
CCCCGCGGCACAAAGCTGCACCTGAAAGTCGACACCGGCCTGGGCCGATTGGGCCAGCCCCCGGATGATGCAACCGCGCTTGCAATCGACGCCGAGCGGGCAGGTTACGAGATCGAAGGCCTGTGGACACACCTGAGCGCAGCCGAGGACGACCCGGAAATGACTTCCAGCCAGGCTGAACTGTTCCAGGATGCAACCGACCGGCTCAAACAGGCGGGAATCGAACCGCAGTTACGCCATGCCAGCAATTCCGCGGGCATACTTGCACATCCGGAACTTGAACTGGACATGGTGCGCAGCGGGCTGCTCCTGTACGGCTACAGTCCCCTCCCGGCAGGCGCGCCTGATCCGCTGGCCGGGAAACTGCAGCGGGTCATGACGCTGCTGGCCCCGGTCACCTTCACCAAACGGGTCAGGGCAGGCCAGGGAATTTCCTACAATCACCTGTGGCACGCCGAACGTGACACCAATATCCTCACAGTGCGCTGCGGCTACGCCGATGGCTACCGGCGGCTGCTCTCGGACAGGTCCTGGGCCTCGCTGCACGGTCAGCACCTGCCGCTTCGCGGCCGGGTGACGATGGACCAGCTGATGCTGGATGCCGGTGACACCGAAGCCCAGCCAGGTGAACTCGTCACACTGATGGGTGGTACCGGACCGGGAGCGGATGAACTGGGAGAGCTGGCGGAGTCGAACGCATACGATATCCTCAGCTCGGTGACAAAGCGGGTGACGAGGCAGTACGTCCGCAATGCCGGCTGACCCGGCCGGCTCCACCCTGCAGGAGTGAACAATGTACGTTGCAATCGCCGGCAACATCGGATCCGGCAAATCAAGTCTGACCACGCTCATCTCGGGCCGTTACGGTCTGCAGCCCGTCTTCGAGGCAGTGGATGAGAACCCCTACCTCGCGGATTTCTACGCGGACATGAACCGGTTCGGCTTCCACTCGCAGGTGTTCTTTCTGGCACGCCGGCTGCAGCAGCACGTCAGCCAGGTGAACCCCGGCGAACATGTCGTGCAGGACCGTACCATCTATGAGGACGCCGCGGTGTTCGCCACCAACCTGCACCGGCAGGGAGTGATGAACGACCGCGATTTCAGCAGTTATTGGCAGCTGTTTGAAGCCATCAGCCTGGCACTGCGCCCACCGGACCTGCTCGTCTACCTGCGCGCGGACCTGAATAAGCTGCGCCAGCAGATAAGCCTGCGCGGACGCGGTTACGAGGCGTCAATCAGTGATGATTACCTTCTGCAGCTGCAGGAGCTGTACGAGGAATGGGTGGCTGGTTTCGACACCACCAGGCTGCTGATAATCGAAAGCAGCGACCTCGACTTCGTGCATGACGACGCTGACCGCCAGCACGTCTTCACTCTGCTGGAGCAGCACGGGCTGCCGGCTCCCCTGCTGTGATACTGAGCGAGCTGCTCGGCCAGGCACTGGGTCTGGACTGGACCGGGCCGGAAAATCCGGTCATCAGCTCAGTTGTGCAGGACCACCGGCGCGCGACTGAGGGCAGCCTGTTCATTGCCCGGACCGGAGCCCGTTTCGACGGCCGCACGATGATCGCCGCGGCCCGGGAACGCGGGGCAGTGGCAGTA
This sequence comes from uncultured bacterium, assembly GCA_964587295.1. Classification (GTDB taxonomy): domain Bacteria; phylum Deinococcota; class Deinococci; order Deinococcales; family Trueperaceae; genus CALDPK01. The sequence goes on along the minus strand of CAZPLV010000001.1, from coordinate 11,943 downwards.
GCGGCGGAACCTTCACCCCTGCTGGCCGGATCTCTGTTGCCAGTGGTTGCGGTGGAGAACGCCGAGGCCTGCGTGGGTCCACTTGCGGCCGTGCTCGCGGGCCGGCCGGCAGACCGGCTGGTAATCACCGGTGTCACCGGCACGGACGGAAAGACAACCACCTCGTTCCTGCTGCGGCACCTGCTCGGCGCCCGGCACCAGACTGCCCTGCTCAGCACCGCCGGGAGCAATGACGGTGTTAAGCCCGTGCATTTTGAGGGCCACTTCACCACCCCTGAGGCTCCGGAAGTACAGTCGCTGCTCAGCTCGGCACTTGCGGCAGGCAGCAGCCACGCCGTGCTTGAAGCCAGTTCACATGCACTGGACAGGCACAGGCTTGCCGGGGTCAGTTTCGACCTTGCTGTCTGGACCAACCTCACTCC
>CAZPLV010000001.1:0-11421 GCA_964587295.1 uncultured bacterium | reverse complement strand
GAATACAACATCCACAACGCCTTGGCGGCCTTTGCCGCCGCGGACCGGCTCGGGGTTTCCCCTGCCCAGGCTGCCCGGCGGCTCGGGGAGTTCAGCGGCGTGCCCGGACGCATGCAGTTTGTCGCTGCCGAGCCGTTCCCTGTCATCGTTGACTTCGCCCACACCGGCCCGGCCCTCGCCAAGGCACTGGCCGCCGTGCGCCGGGTCACCAGCGGAAGGATCATACTTGTGGTTGGCGCCGCAGGCGAACGCGACCACGGCAAACGCCAGCCGCTTGCCGAGGCAGCCGTCAGTGGCGCGGATCTGATCGTGTTCACCGAAGAGGACAGCAGATCCGAGGACACGGATGAGATTCTGTCTGACCTTGCGCGGCACGCCCGTCAGGCGGGCGCTTCTGCCGACCAGCTGCTGCTGGAGGCGGACCGGCGTACTGCCATCGCCCTGGCCCTGGCCGAAGCCCATGAAGGTGACCTGGTGATGCTGGCCGGCAAGGGAGTGGAAACAGAACTCGAGCGACGTGACTCCGCCATTGCCTGGGATGAGGCAGGAATTGCCGCCGAACTGCTCACTGCGCAGCTGAAACTATAATGGCGGCCATGCAACCTGCTGATTTCATACTGGCGAAACGCCATGCCCGTGAACACTCCCGTGAAGAACTGGAAGAGTTCCTCGGCGGCTACCTGCGTGGCGAAACCGCCGATTACCAGGTGTCAGCCTGGCTCATGGCCGTCTGCCTCAACGGCATGACGGACCGTGAAACCGCTGACCTGACGCTGCTGATGGCCGATTCGGGTGACCGTCTGGACCTGAGCCACCTGCCGCACACGGTGGACAAGCATTCGACAGGCGGAGTGGGCGACAAGACGAGCCTGGTGATCAGCCCGCTGCTGGCCGCCGCCGGTGCGACTGTCGCCAAGATGAGCGGCCGGGGCCTGGGTCACACGGGCGGCACTGTAGACAAACTGGAGAGCATCCCCGGTTTCCGGGCGGAACTCAGCGAAAGCCAGTTCAGCGAGCAGGCCGGGCGCATCGGAGTTGCGCTGACCGGCCAGTCGCGTGACCTGGCACCGCTTGACGGACTGCTCTATGCACTGCGTGACGCAACCGGCACGGTCCAGTCCGTGCCGCTGATTGCCAGCAGCATCATGAGCAAGAAGCTGGCCGGTGGCGCCCGCAGCCTGGTGCTGGACGTCAAGGTCGGTGCCGGCGCCTTCATGAAGACCGTTGCCGAGGCACGGGAACTGGCGGAAACGATGATCCGGATCGGCCGTCACGCCGGACTGGAAGTGCGGGCCGTCCTCTCCTCCATGGAACAGCCGCTGGGCTTCGAGATCGGCAATGCCGGCGAAGTGCTGGAGGCCATCGCCTGTCTGCGCGGTGAAGGGCCTGCTGACCTCGAGGAGCTGTGCATCACGCTCTCGGCTCAGCTGCTGGCCGCCACCGGCCTGCCGGCCGAGCCGTCACGGCTGCTCGCGCTTCTGCACGACGGCAGCGCCTACCGGCGCTTCCGCGAGTGGATCACCGCCCAGGGTGGAGACCCTGACAGCCTGACGCAGCTGGAACTTGCAGCGGGCGAGGAACTGCTGTCGGCAGGTGCGGACGGGGTGATAGCCGCAATCGATGCGGAGCTGATCGGCCGCGCCGCAGTCGTGCTTGGCGGCGGCAGGCGCAACAAGGCTGATGTGATTGACAGCGGCGTCGGCATCCGTCTGCTGCGGCGCGTGGGTGACGGGGTCAAGGCCGGCGAGCCTCTGCTGTTGCTCAGGCACCGCGACGGCCGCGGCCTGAATGCTGCCATGGAGCTTGTGCGCCAGGCTGTCCGCATCGGGCGTGAAGCCTCTCCAGTGCCGCTTGTGCTCGAAGTGATAAGCGATTGAGTCAGCGGCCTGCTACGATTCAGTAGTCCGGCACAAGCCGGGCAGACAGGAGACTGACCATGACAGAGTCTGACGACCTCATACCGGGTGACGGACCCGAAACGGATGTGGGACCGCAGGACACCCGCTCGGGATTCGTTGCCATTCTCGGCAAGCCGAATACGGGTAAATCCACGTTGCTGAACACCATCCTGGGTGTGAAGGTTTCCCCCATCACCCCGAAACCCCAGACCACGCGCCGCGGAGTGCGCGGCATTTTCACTTCCGGGAAAACCCAGATAGTGTTCGTGGACACGCCGGGTTACCACCGCAGCTCAACGGCCACGAAACTGGACGAATTCATGCACCGCGAGGTGCGTGCCTCGCTGGTCGATGTGGAAGTGGTGCTGTGGGTCGTTGACCTGCGCCGGCCGCCTTCTGACGAGGACCGTGAGGTGGCGCGGCTGCTGTCCGGGATCGACCCGCAGACCCGGGTCTGGCTTATCGGAAACAAGTCCGATGTCGCCAAGTATCCCGATGAGGCCCTTGCGCTCTATCAGGACCTCGTCAGCGTGAAACGCAGCATCATGCTGTCAGCGATGACCGATCCGGAGGCCGTCTATGACCTGCGTGAGGACCTGCTTGAACTCATGCCGGAAGGCCCGCTGTTCTATCCGGACAACATCCGCAGCGACCAGTCACGTGAGGACTGGGCTTCCGAGCTGATCCGCGAGAGCGCGATGATCCAGTTGCGTGAGGAGCTTCCCTACACCGTGGCGGTTCAGGTGACGGGCTGGCGCGAACCCGAGGACAAGGAACGGCCCGTTGTCATCAGCGCAGAAATATGGGTGGAGCGCATGAATCACCGTCCGATGGTCATCGGCAAAGGCGGACGCATGATCCGTGAAATCGGCCGGAACGCCCGCAGGCAGCTTGAAGTGTTCCTCGACCGGCAGATCTACCTTGAACTTGAGGTTGTGGTGCGGCGTGACTGGCGATCCGACCGGGAATCATTGCGTGAGCTCGGCCTGGAAGGCTGAGCGTGGCGATTGCCGGGCGCTGGCGGCGCCTTGACGCACTGCCGCCGGGCCGGGGACGCGACCCCATGCCCGGGGTGTACGAACTCGCTGATGCCGAGCGGAACATCATTTACATCGGCATGTCCGAAAAAGACGTTCCTGCAAGGCTGAAGCAGCACCTGTCGCGGCCGGCGCCGCTGCGCGAGCTGGCGGTTTTCTGGCGTTACGAGTATTCACGGGTGCCGCAGGCACGTGAGGCACAGCTGCTAGCGGAGTACCGGGCACAGTACGGGCGCCTGCCGGACTGCAACAGCGGCAAACCACTCGAACGCGACGCGCGGAGACGTTACCGTGAACTGAGCAGCTCACGTGACTAGTATGCGAACGGTTCGGACCTTATGCTGTAATGAAGATGCGGGTCTGTGGTGACTGACACTTGTTTGCTTTCTGAGGGCCGTGCTATAAACGTGTGCAGTGGCGAAGGCAAACAACAGCTGCTCACTTTCTGTCGGAGGGAAATAACATGCGCAAACTGATTCTTTCAATTCTTACCATCGGGGTGCTCGGTTTCGGTACCGTTCAGGCCCAGGATGCATTCGGCTCGACTGTGGATCTCGGTCCCCAGTACTACGCCGGTGTGTCAGCAGGCCTCCACGGCGGCAGCGCCGGATTCTTCATGCACTTCGGCATCAGCGACCTGATTACCGACGGTGTGGGCACCCGCTTCAGCCTCGGCTACCACGGGGGCTCCATGGGCCTCGGCGCTGATTTCATCGCCAACCTGCCTGTCAACACCGGTGATGCTCCCCTCGGCGTCTATGCCGGTGCCGGTCTTGGTGTTGCCTTCAGCCGTCCCAACGCAAACGTGAACATCGGTGTGCTCGTCGGTGGGGAATACCGCTTCCCGAACTTCACTGAAGGCGGCCTGTTCCTCGAACTCGGACCGGCCTTCAGCATTACTGGCCAGGGCACGCACTTCAACCTCAAGGGTGGCTTCAACTACCACTTCTGAGCTGAAGCTCAGCAGTCAGCAAATGAGGGCGCCCGCGATTTACCGCGGGCGCCCTCATTTGCTGCCTCAGCCACTGCCGGTTCAGCCGCAGGCGTACAGAACCCGGCTGATTGCCTCGATGTAGTCGTCCTTCTTCAGTCCCCGCTTCATGATGGTGAAGCCCGGCGGATAACGTGTCGGGGTTACCTGATAGGGCAGTTCCTTCACGAGCCGTGCATCGTAATCCACGCTTTCGCCGGCGAAAGCAATCTCGATGTCCGTCATGTGTTCCTTGATTGCGAGGGCGCCCTTGGCACCAGCAAGCAGCCTCAACCGCACCAGATCGACAAACACCTTCACCTCCGGCGGCATGGGGCCGTACTGCTCCCGCATTTCCTTTGCAATACGGCCCACCTCGGCCAGGCTGCCTGTCTCGGCCAGCCGGCCATAGAAGGCAATCCGGGCATCGTCATCCTGGATGTAGGCAGGCGTAAGCCGAGCGTCAAGCTCAAGATCGATGGACACGGCGGGCCGCTCATCAGCCAGCTGCTCGCCTTTCAGCTTGGCAATTTCCTCAGCGAGCATCTCGGTGTAGACAGCGAGTGAGACCGCGCTGATCTGGCCGTGCTGTTCCGGTCCGAGCAGGTTGCCCACCCCGCGGATTTCCATGTCCTTCTCAGCCAGCAGGTGCCCCGAACCGAGGTCATTCAGTTCGGCAATGGCATATAGCCTGCGCTGGGCATCTTCGGTGAGTCTGCCCGGGTAGAACAGGTGCGCCCACGCCTCGGTCTTGCGTCTTCCGACCCGTCCGCGCAGCTGGTACAGCTGGGCCAGCCCAAGCCGGTCAGCCCGCTCGACGATGAGCGTGTTGGCCCCGCTGATGTCCAGACCCGACTCAACGATGGTGGTGGCCAGCAGGAGATCATAGGCACCCTCCGAGAAGTTGACCATGACTTCCTCGATGTCACGCGTTTCCATCTGCCCGTGCACCACGCCGATGCGCATTTCCGGGACCAGCTGCTGCAGCGTGCGTGCCCGCATGCTGATCGAGCCGATCCGGTCATAGATGTAATAGATCTTGCCGCTGCGCTCAAGCTCAAACATGATTGCCTGACGGACTGCCATGGCGTCATAAGGCTGCAGGACCGTCTGAATGGGCTTACGCCCCGCAGGTGGCGTCATGATGCGCGACACGTCCCGCAGCCCTACCAGACTCATGTACAGCGTGCGGGGGATGGGGGTTGCGGACAGGGACAGCACGTCAATGTTGGCCCGCATCGCCTTGAGCCGCTCCTTCTGGGCAACTCCGAAGCGGTGCTCCTCGTCAATGACGAGCAGGCCTGGGTCCTTGAACCTGACCGTCTCAGCCAGCAGCCGGTGTGTGCCGATCACAATGTCAATCGTGCCGGCCTTGAGCCCTTTGAGTATTTCGGTTGCTTCCCGGTCAGTCTGGAAGCGCGACAGCAGGCGGACCGTAACCGGCAGGTCCGCGAACCTTTCAGCGAAAGTCTCAAAGTGCTGGCGCGCGAGGATGGTGGTGGGCACCAGGATGGCAACCTGTTTGGAGTTTCCGACGGCGCGGTGGGCTGCCCGGATGGCAACTTCCGTCTTGCCGAAACCTACATCACCCGAAACCAGCCTGTCCATCGGCGCTTCCTGTGCCATGTCCTCGAGAGTGGCCTCGATCGCCGCAGCCTGGTCAACCGTGAGTGTGAACGGGAAGTTCTGGTCTATCAGGACGTCCCACTCCGGCACCGGTGGCAGCGACACACCTTCCGTCACCTGCCGTTCGGCATAGGTGCGCAACAGCTTGCCGGCCAGTTCCTGGGCACTCGCCCTGGCCCGTTCACGTGCCCTGGACCATTCATTGGTTCCGAGCGTGGACAGCCGCGGCGGATCATCGGTGGTGCCAGGGTGCCGGCGGAGCAGCGGCAGGAGTTCGACGGGCAGGTAAATCCGGCCTTCTCCCGCGTAACGCATGATCAGGTAGTCACGGGTGACTCCGACCACCTTGCGCGGTTCAAGCCCTTCGAACATGCCGATGCCGTGATCCGGATGGATGAGATAGTCGCCCCTGGCGAGTTGCGATGCGTCACGAACGCTGCGGCCGGCCAGACGGCGCAGGCGCCGGCCGCCCTGGTTGCCGTAGAGCAGTTCCTCACTGACGAACACCTGCCTGGCAGTCCGGTCCACGAAACCGCCCTGCATTCCCGGTGCCAGCCTGAGCCATACCTTGCTTCCCTGACCCGGCAGGGCTCCGGTCAGCCAGTCCACCTCGAGTTCAGCCAGGGTCCGTTCGGCGAGGAAGGTGCCGGTCCGCTCGAAGTTCAGCAGCAGGTTCACGGAGTAGCCCGACTTCAGCCACTGCTCCGCATCGGCGGTGAATTCACCCAGCCGCCCCCGGTAGTAGCCGAGCGCGTCCGTCTCTGCCGCCACTTCATTGAGCGGCAGCGGATCGCGGCCGTAGGAAATGACCTGGCGCTCAGAGAGCAGCCCGAACAGGCGTTCAGCCGACTGCTCGCCGAGCTCTCCCGTGTAGAGCTCCGGAGAATCAAGCAACACCGGGCCCGGCAGATGCTCGAGCAGGTGTGTCGTCCAGGCTTCGCCATCAGGTTCTGCGGCAGCCTCGTCCAGCAGCCCGAGCTGATAACCCTCAATCTCCCGGTCATCCAGCAGCAGCCGCTCCAGCTCGGAGCCGAAAAATTCCAGCCTCAGTTCGCTGGAACCGTCCTCAGCCGTCTGGATCAGGATTGTGTCGCCACGCACGCTGTAACCCGGCGCCATGTCCCGCTCGAAGCCGAGCGCGTCCAGACGCTCGAGCAGCCGCTCGCGGGGCAGATCGGCGCCGCGTTCGAGCAGAAGGCTGTGTTCTTCCGGGCTGGCCGGAAAGGCCCGCAGTGCCTGCTCGGCGGACAGCACGATTTTCTCTGCCCGCTGGGGCCAGTCTGCCAGGGTCGGGTTGACGCTGAGCCGCGCGCCGAAGGCGCCTGCTGACCGGTAATGCTCGAGGCGTTCACTGGTGGTGAGCAGCACGGCGGGACCAGGCAGTGCCATGAACTCCCTGGCACGCGCAACCTGCGGCAGGGCCAGCCGGCGCTCGGATTCGATTGTGGCAATGTTGGTCTGCATAATGATCGGTTCCGGCTGAGTCCTCAGACCGGCAACTTCAAGATGTTAACTCGCGAGTGTACTTTCACACCGTCAGCGACAGTTCATATGCGTCGTTGCGGCTGGCACCGGCGAGCAGGAGTGCCTCGCGCAGGTCCCGGCCGCCCAGGCCGTGCCCCCGGAGCAGCCCGGCCAGCCTGCGAAGGTCGCTGTCTCCCGAGCCGCCCTGCCCTTCCGGCCCGGCGCCGGCAACAGTGATCACGTACTCACCGCGCGCTTCAGAGCCGGCCAGCACCTCAGCAAGCTCAGCAAGGCTGCCTCGGACTGTCTCCTCAAAACGTTTGCTCAGCTCGCGACTGACTGCGGCCTGCCGCTCCGCCCCGCAGGTGGCTGCAAGATCACGGACGGTGGCCAGGGCGCGCCTGGGTGATTCATAGATGATGCTGGTGGCGCTGCTGCGGGCGATCTGTGCCAGCCGGTCGGAACGCGCGCTGCCCTTGCGCGGCAGGAAGCCCTCAAAAGTGAACCTGGCCGTATCGAGCCCGGAGAGGACAAGTGCAGGCACGAAGGCAGTTGCACCGGGCAGCACTTCAACCTCCTGGCCGCGCTGCAGCGCCAGCCGCACGAGCTCCGCTCCCGGATCGCTTATTCCGGGCGTGCCGGCATCGGTGATGTAGGCGAGCACCCCGGCTTCCTCGAGCAGCCGGGGTGCCCGCTCGGCAATCGTGTGCGCGTCCAGGCGCTGGAGCGGGCGCTCCAGGCCAAGACTGTCGAGCAGCCGGCGGCTGTGCCGCGTGTCCTCTGCCGCCACCACGTCTGCTTCTTTCAGGACTGTCACCGCGCGGGCCGTGATGTCAGCGAGGTTGCCGATCGGGGTCGGCACCAGTATGAGCCGGCCACTCATGGACTGACTTCGGCAACGACGCTCAGGCGCACGAGCTGGGTACTCGGATAGTAGAAAGCCAGAATCTCGTCATAGGCGTAACCGGCCTGGGCCAGGCTGCGGGCACCGTACTGGCTCATGCCCACGCCGTGGCCCCAGCCGTCACCGCGTGCGGTGAGCGACGCGGTCATCACCAGTCGCGTTGATTTCAGTCCCAGCCCGCGCAGCAGCGAGGTTGCCTCGGTGCCGCTGACCGTTGCACTGCCGGCGGAACCAGTCACCTGCAGCTGTTCCACCCGGCCTGAGGCTGTCTGGCTGACCACACTCATGCTGGCCGGCGTGCCCACCTCGAAGCCGAGCCGGCGCAGTTCCGCTGCCAGGATCGCCGGATCAATCCGCTGGCTCCACTGCCGGTGCGGTGTCTCTGCAGCCACGTCACTGCGGGCCTGCAGGTAGGGCAGGTTCTCGCCCCAGACCTCCGAACTGGAAGCAAGCACTCCACCGGAGTCCGAGTGGTAATAGGTGCGCGCGAAAGTGCCGTCATAGGTGAGCACCAGACCGTGGGTGTCAGCTATTGCCCGGTCACTCTGCGGGTGCTCAAGTGCTGTCCCCCGGTACACCTGGCAGTGCGTGGTGGCGCAGATGTCGTAGTCCGACAGGGGCGTCAGGCTGTTGAGGACATAGCTGCGCGCAGCGATTGCCTGGGCGCGCAGCGCCTCAACCGGCCAGCTCGCCTGCATCTCCGCAGGGACCACTCCCCGCAGGTAGTCCTCGACGTCCAGCTGGTTGATGACCAGCAGTTGCGAATCCGAAGCCGTGAATGTCAGTGCACCCCTGTAAGGCTGGCCCGACCAGCCGACCAGTCCGGAAGCCGTACTGAATGAGATGCTGCGCCCGACGGCGTCGCCGTCGACCAACAGTGTGTCGCCAACCGCCCGGAGCGGCCAGGTGAGCGGCAGGGCGGTACTGAAACGGTGGACGCCGTCCACACTTCCGTGGTGCGCCTCACTGAAACGGAGAACAACGCTGTCAGTTTCTTCAAGCAGGACCCTGACCTGCACCTGGGCGGCCGCAACGGACAGCAGCGCCAGCATCAGCAGGGGGACGAGTGACCTGAGGGCAAGCATCCGCCCATTATTACCGGACGCTGCCCGCTCACGGTGCGCAGCAGTTCACGCCCAGGGCGGTACAATCCTTAAAACCGGAGGTAAGGCAATGTTCACAGATGATCTGCTGGCCGGCAAGGTCGTGCTCGTCACCGGTGGTGGCACCGGACTTGGCCGCTCCATGGCCGAGCGTTTCCTCGAGCTTGGTGCCCAGGTGGTGATTGCCAGCCGCCGCATTGAGCTGCTGGAGAAGGTTGCCGTCGAGCTGATGGAACAGACGGGCGGCCAGGTCGAGGCAATCGAGGTCGACATCCGGGATCCGGAAGCTGTCAGCCGGATGCTGGACCGGGCCGAGGAGCGCTTTTCGCGGGTGGACGTTCTTGTGAACAACGCTGCCGGCAACTTCATCTCACCGACTGAACGGCTCTCACACCGTGCTTTTGACGCAGTGCTCAATATCGTGCTGCACGGAACCGTCTACGCGACCCTGGAACAGGGCAAGCGCTGGATCGAGAGCGGCACACCCGGTGTGGTCCTGAACATTGCCGCGCTGTACGCCCTTGGCGGTTCCGGCTACGTCACACCGTCTGCAACCGCCAAGGCAGGCGTGGTGGCACTGACCAAGTCTCTGGCAGCGGAATGGGGTAAGTACGGCATCCGCCTCAATGCCATTGCCCCGGGTCCTTTTCCGACCGAGGGTGCCTGGAGCAGGCTGCTGCCCGATCCGGACATTGAGGAACTGTTCCGGAACCAGGTCCCGCTCAGGCGTTACGGGGAACACCGTGAACTGGCTGACCTGGCTGCGTTCCTGATCAGCGAGCACGCCGGTTACATGACAGGTCAGGTAAGCGTGATCGATGGTGGGATGCTCGCGCGGGGAGCCGGCGAGTTCAACGTGCTTGATTCAGTCACAGGTGAGGAATGGGACGAACTTCAGGAAAGGGTCCGACGCTCTACAGCTCGGCCCCGGTAGGCAGCCGCAGCCGGAACCAGCCGGTCGCCTGCCCGAACTCAAGCCAGACGGTGTAGGTCCCGGTTCCTTCCTGGATCAGTTCATTCAGGGCGACGCGCTCACCGCGCCGGTAAGTCCGCTCGAACACGGTCTCCCTGGCCTGGGCTGCCGCACCCGTCTGGAAGCTGGTGGCCCGTTCGTAGGTGACCCGCACGACCAGCGTGCCGTCACGCAGGGTGCCCGACAGGTTCACGGGCAGACTGCTGGCGTTGATCGTCCGTCTGGATGACTGCGCGGTGTGGTCAGTCTTGTAGGCCACCACGGGCGTCTGCCCGAGTATCCCAAGGTAAAGGCCGCGCCACTCACCGATCGCAAACAGCGCCACAGCCACAACGACCAGAAAAACCAGAAACTGCCTCATGCCAGACAGTATGGCACTTGCGTGCCCCGGCCGTGACGCTGCTTCACAAGCACGAGGGGGAGCAGCAAACTCGTGTCCGCTGCTCCCCCTCCAGGAATCAGGTCAGTTCTCAGGCCTTGGCGCGTGCCTCCTGAAGAAGGCTGCGCAGCACCGTGTGCAGGATGCCACCGTTGCGCTGGTAGTTGATTTCCACCGGCGTATCGAGGCGGCAGATCACCCTGAAGGTGCCGCTGCGGCCGTCGTCGTGCGTCCAGCTGACGTCGAGGAGTTCACGCACCTTCACGTCATCACGCAGTGCGATGCTGAACGTCTCTGTTCCGTCCAGGCCGAGCGTTTCAGGAGTTTCCTCAGGCATGAACTGCAGCGGCAGAACGCCCATGCCAATCAGGTTCGAACGGTGGATGCGTTCGAAGCTCTCGGCAATGACGGCCTTGACGCCGAGCAGGTAGGTGCCCTTGGCAGCCCAGTCACGGCTGGAGCCCATGCCGTAGTCCTCGCCGGCAAGCACGATGGTGCCGATGCCCTGCTCCTTGTAGTTCAGGCTGGCGTCGTAGATGCTGGAGATTTCTCCGGTGGTGAAATCGCGGGTCCAACCGCCTTCCTTGCCGTCGGCCAGATGGTTCTTGAGCCGGATGTTGGCGAAGGTGCCACGCGTCATCACGCGGTCATTGCCGCGGCGTGAACCGTAGCTGTTCCAGTCCTTGCGCTCACTGCCGTGCTCAAGCAGGTAGGCAGCGGCAGGGCTGTCCGGCGAGATCGCACCGGCGGGCGAGATGTGGTCAGTGGTTACCGAGTCGCCGACCTTCACGAGCACGCGTGCGTTCTCGATCGGGGCCAGGGGTACCGGTTCCGGGCTCATGTCGGTGAAGAAGGGCGGCTCCTGGATGTAAGTTGAATCCTCGTCCCAGTCAAACAGCTCTCCACCGCGGACCGGGATTGCATTCCAGGTCTCGTTGGACTCCTCGATGCCGTCGTACATCCGGTTGAACATCTCCGGCTTGACTGCGGCTTCCCAGTGCCCGATGATCTCGTCAAAAGTGGGCCAGATGTCCTTCAGGTAGACGTCCTGGCCGTCGTTGCCCTTA